>JAYTNH010000177.1:0-15107 GCA_043748395.1 Ilumatobacteraceae bacterium
CCGCATACTCACATCGGGGTCGATGGCTGCGGCGCGCCAGCGCATGCCTTCAGTTTGTTGGGCCTCGCGCGCGCGTTCAGGGCCATCGCTGCCGGCACCGACCCGGCCGATGTAGCGGTGTACCGCGCCATGACCGACCACCCTCACATGGTGGGCGGCGAACGGCGTGACGTCACCGCGTTCATGCGTTACGTGCCGGGCCTGATGGCCAAAGATGGCGCTGACGGCGTGTTCGCTGCTGCTCTGCCCGATGGCCGCGCCGTGGCCCTCAAGATCGCCGACGGCGCCAACCGGGCCCGTCCTGCGGTGATGGTGGCCGCGCTGCGCCAGCTCGGCATCGACGTGTCGAACGTCGAGCAGCTCGTGGTCGAGCCGATCATGGGACACGCACGTCGCGTCGGCGAGGTTCGGGCGATCGTCCCGTGAAGCCGATTCCGTTCGTCACGCTCGACCAACCGAGCTATGGGCGACCACTCGATGTTTCACCGCTCATCCGTCGGGTGATCGCCGAGAACCCTTCCAAGTTCACCTACCACGGCACCGGTACCTACATCGTCGGCCACGGCGACGTGGCGGTGATCGACCCAGGGCCACTGCTCGACAGCCATCGCGACGCCCTCGCCGCAGCACTCGATGGTGAACGAGTGCGCGCCATCCTGGTCACCCATTGCCACGCCGACCACTCGCCCCTTGCCGCGTGGCTGCGTGAGGTCACCGGAGCGCCCACTGTTGCGTTCGGTCCGCACGTTCGGGCCGATGCCGAGGAGCGTGACGAGGACATCGACGACGATGCTGACGACGATCGTGCCGAGGTGAAGATCGAGGAGTCCACCGACTATGCGTTCGATCCCGATGCTCGCGTCGCTGATGGTGAGATTGCTGCGCTCGGTCCGGGTTGGACGCTGCGCGCCGTGCACACACCTGGGCACACGTCGAACCACCTGTGCTTCGCCCTCGACGAGGAGCATGCGTTGTTCACCGGCGATCACATCATGGGCTGGAGCACCACGGTGATCTCCCCTCCCGACGGCGACATGCGCGCCTATCTTTCGTCGCTGCATGCCGTGCGACGGCGCAGCGACGCAGTGCTGTGGCCGACGCATGGCGCGCCGGTGCCCGATCCGGGTCCGTTCATCGATGCGTACATCGCGCACCGGCTCGAGCGTGAGGCACAAGTGCTCGCGGCGGTGCGGGCCGGCACCGCGCAGATCAAGCCGATGGTGAAGCAGCTCTACGCGAATGTCGACACGAAGCTGCACAAACCAGCGGCGCGCAGCGTGCTCGCCCACCTGGTGAAGCTCGTCGACGACGGACTGGTGGTGGCCGATGGTGCGATCGGCCTGAAGGCGACGTTCTACCCTGCCTGACGGTTGCTCACGTGGCGGGGTGTTCGCCCCACATGCCTACTGCCGCGAGCGCTTCGGCCACGGTGCCCACCCGGGTGAGGGCGATGCCGTCGAGGCCGTTGGGCGAGTTGGTGGGCACGATTGCGCGGGTGAACCCCATGCGTGCTGCCTCGGCCAGGCGGCGGGGTGCATGACTGACCTGGCGTAGCTCGCCGGCCAGGCCGACCTCGCCGAACACCACCAGGTCGGATGGCAGGGGATGATTGACCAACGCGCTCACGATGGCGAGGCACACGGGGAGGTCGGCCCCAGGCTCGGTGAGACGCACACCACCGACGACGGACGTGAACACCTCGTGCGTTCCTACCGGCTGGCGGCCGCGGCGTTCGAGCACGGCGAGCAACATGGCCAGCCGGCCGGGGTCGACGCCCTGCGCGCTGCGGCGCGGTGGGACACCCGAAGTGACCTTGTTGGTGAGTGCCTGTACCTCGACGAGCAGCGGGCGTTGGCCTTCGAGCGTGGGCGTGATGACCGAGCCCGCCACGCCGGTGCGACGATCAGTGAGGAACAGGCTGCTGGCGTCGGGTACGCCCACGAGCCCACGCTCGACCATCTCGAACACGCCGAGCTCGTTGGTTGGCCCGAATCGGTGCTTCACTGCCCGCAACAAGCGCAGCGCATGGTGGCGGTCGCCCTCGAAGCTGAGCACCGTGTCGACCACGTGCTCGAGCACCCGCGGGCCGGCCAGGCCGCCGTCTTTGGTGACGTGACCTGCTAGCAGCATGGGGATGCCGCGCCGCTTGGCCTCGCCCACCAGTCGGTGGGCGCAGCCGCGCACCTGCACCACGCTGCCCGGAGCCGAACCGACATCGGGGTCGGCGACGGTCTGGATGCTGTCGATCACGACCAACGTGGGTGCCAACTGATCGATGGCGGCGATGATGTTGGGTATTGACGTCTCGGGCAGCATCCACAGCTCGGGCTGGATGGCGTTCAATCGTTCGGCGCGCAGGCGCACCTGTTGGGCACTCTCTTCAGCGCTGATGTACAGCGTGCGACCGTGCCACGCAGCCAACACCTGCAACAGCAGCGTGCTCTTGCCGATGCCGGGCTCGCCGCCGAGCAACGTGACCGAGCCTGGCACCAGACCGCCGCCGAGTACACGATCGAGTTCGAGGATGTTGGTGGGCGTCGGGCCGCCCACGAGCGCATTGACGTCGCCAATGCGGGTCGCGCTTGGCGCTGGACCGACGGGGAGTGTGCGCGTCGAGTCGACATCGTCGACGTCTTCGCCCAATGTGTTCCACGCCGCGCACACGCCACATTGCCCGCCCCACTTGGGGAACGAGGCGCCGCACTCGGAGCAGCGGTAGACAAGACGCAACTTGGACACGGAGGGCACCTTACGCAGCGGGTGTGACATCTATACGAGCTTCAAGAAAGCCGCGACCGCTGTGGCTACATGGCGCGGGAGGCTCGACGAGCAGCACGCCGTCGCCTGGCCAGCATCACGAACACGATGAATCCGATGGCGATGGCGCACCACACCACCAGCATCACGAGAGCCACCGTGGCGATGATGCTCCACACATTGCTACCGCCGCGTGACTCGCTGGCAGTGATCGCCAATGTGATTGGTGTGGCATCGACAGGCACGGTCCACACCAAGGCATCAGCATCGACGGTTCCGGTAGTGGACGAGACGTCGCCGGGCACGCTCACCCGCAGGGTGATGCCGATCACATCGACGGGGCGAAGGCTTGCATCGGCGACAGCCGAGGCGTAGGGCGTGCCGCCGATCGCGGCCAGAAGATCGGGGTCGGCGAAGGCACTCATGCCACCGTCGACCCGCATCGTTCCGCTGAGCACCGACGTGACTGCGTCGTCGGTCACGGTGCGCGACAATGCAACGTCGTGCAGCGGCCCGTCAGGTCCGTTGATCGACGCCAGCAGGGCTGTCGCTTGCTCGGGGGTGGCGAAGTCGTGCGCTATCGACACGGTGAGTCCGCCCGAATCGGTGGCAGTTGGTCCGTCGATCACCCAACCCGCGGCGGTCGCGTCGTCGAATCGGAGGTCGTCGGCCAACCCTGGAGCCTTGCTCACCAAGTCGGCGTCGGCGACGAGCGTGACAGCCACCGTGCCGCTGCCGTTGGCGCGCATCACGACGTCGACGGTGGCATCGACGCGGCACGCCGACACCGTCAGCAGCACTGCTGCGAGAGCGACGAGTCGGCGACGAATCGTGCGACGCCCGGTGAAAATGGCGGTGCTACTCCGCAGGAAGCGTTGGCTCAGCATCGACGACCGACGTGACCGCTAGTTCGACCGCAGCCGGGGGCTGAAAGCCTTCGACCGTGGTGAACACCAGGCGCTTGTCGCCAGGCTTGTCGGGGTCGTCCTCGACATCGACGACGATGATCTCGCCGGCATGGAACTGCTTGTAGAGGATCTTCTCGCTGAGCGCATCTTCGATCATGCGCTGGATGGCACGGCGCAGCGGACGGGCACCGAGTTGTGGGTCGTAGCCCTTCTCGGCCAGCAGTTCCTTGGCCGACTGCTTGAGCTCGATGCCGAGTCCCTGCGCTTCGAGTTGTGTGGCAAGGCGGCGGGTCATGAGGTCGACCATTTGCATGACCGCCTCGCGGCTGTGCTCGTGGAACACGATGATCTCGTCGATGCGGTTGAGGAACTCGGGCCGGAAGTGCGACTTGAGCGCATCGGTGACTTTGCTCTTCATGCGCTCGTAGCTCATGGCGGTGTCGGCTTGCGTGAAGCCGACGTTGGCCTTGCGCAGGTCTTGTGAACCGAGGTTGCTGGTCATGATGAGCACCGTGTTGCGGAAGTCGACCGTGCGACCCTGACTGTCGGTGAGGCGACCCTCTTCGAGGATCTGCAGCAACGTGTTGAACACGTCGGGGTGAGCCTTTTCGATCTCGTCGAACAGCACCACGCTGAATGGCTTGCGTCGCACGGCCTCGGTGAGCTGGCCACCTTCTTCGTATCCGACGTAGCCGGGGGGCGAGCCGACGAGGCGGCTCACGGTGTGCTTCTCCATGTACTCGCTCATGTCGAGCGCGATGAGTGAGTTCTCGTCGCCGAACAAGAACTCGGCGAGCGTCTTGGCGAGTTCGGTCTTGCCCACGCCCGTGGGGCCCAGGAAGATGAACGACCCGCTGGGACGCTTGGGATCTTTGAGGCCGGCGCGCGTGCGGCGCACGCTTTGGCTGACCGCCTTGATGGCGTTCTCTTGGCCGATGATGCGCTTGTGCAGTTCGGCTTCCATGTTGAGGAGCTTGGCGGTCTCTTCTTCGGTGAGCTTGTACACCGGGATGCCGGTCCAGATGCTGAGCACCTCGGCAATGGCTTCCTCGTCGACCTCGTCGAACAGGTCGACACCGCTGGCCTTGACCTCGGCCTCTTTGGTGGACTTCTCTTCGAGCAGCGCCTTTTCTTGATCGCGCAGGCGACCGGCTTCTTCGAACTGCTGTTCTTCGACGGCCCGCTTCTTGGCTTCTTGCACGTCGGTGAGCTTCAGTTCGAGCTCTTTGAGATCGGGGGGCGTACCCATGCGCTTGATGCGCAGTCGGGCGCCTGCCTCGTCGATGAGGTCGATCGCTTTGTCGGGCAGGTGGCGGTCGCTGATGTAACGGTCGGACAGGTTGGCCGCAGCCACGATGGCCTGATCGGTGATGGTGACCCGGTGGTGCGCTTCGTACTTCTCGCGTACGCCTTTGAGGATCTCGATGGTCATCGCGAGTGTGGGCTCCTCGACGCGTACCGGCTGGAAGCGACGCTCGAGGGCGGCGTCTTTCTCGAGATGCTTGCGGTATTCGTCGAGCGTGGTGGCACCGATGGTTTGCAGCTCACCGCGGGCGAGCATGGGCTTGAGGATGCTGGCGGCGTCGATGGCACCTTCGGCGGCACCTGCACCCACCAGGGTGTGGATCTCGTCGATGAACAGCACGATGTCGCCGCGCGACTTGATCTCTTTGAGCACCTTCTTGAGGCGTTCTTCGAAGTCGCCGCGGTACCGGCTGCCGGCCACGAGTGCGCCGAGGTCGAGTGTGTAGAGCTGCTTGTTGTGCAACGTGTCGGGCACGGCGTTGTTGACGATCATCTGGGCGAGGCCCTCGACGATGGCGGTCTTGCCGACGCCGGGCTCGCCGATGAGCACCGGGTTGTTTTTGGTGCGGCGGCTGAGGATCTGCATGACCCGCTCGAGTTCGCGCGTGCGTCCGATGACGGGATCGAGCTTCTTCTCGCGGGCGAGTTGAGTGAGGTTGCGGCCGAACTGGTCGAGGATCTGGCTGTTGCCCTTGTCGGTGGGGTCTTCCTTGCCGGCGGCCCCGGCGGCGGCAGCCGGGGGCTCGCCCTTGCCCTGGCCACCTTGGTAGCCCGACAGGAGCTGGATGACTTGCTGGCGCACGCGGCTGAGGTCGGCGCCCAACTTGACGAGCACCTGGGCGGCAACGCCCTCGCCCTCGCGGATGAGGCCCAGCAAAATGTGTTCGGTGCCGATGTAGTTGTGGCCTAGCTGCAGTGCTTCGCGCAAGCTGAGCTCGAGCACCTTTTTGGCGCGCGGCGTGAACGGGATATGACCCGACGGTGACGAGCCACCCTGGCCGATGATCTCTTCGACCTGACTGCGAACAGCCTCGAGCGAGATGCCGAGGCTCTCGAGCGCCTTGGCTGCGACGCCTTCGCCTTCGTGGATGAGGCCGAGCAAGATGTGCTCGGTCCCGATGTAGCTGTGGTTGAGGAGACGTGCTTCCTCTTGTGCGAGCACGACCACTCGGCGGGCCCTGTCGGTGAACCGTTCGAACATGTCGGAAGTGTACCGGCGGGTGAGCACTCCGGCGTGCTGACCCGTTTCGCTTCCGTTGTCGCGAGCGCACGGATCTGGAAGGATGGCGGGGGCGCGGTTTGTCGGCGCGGATTGCCTGCTCGATCAGGAGAGGACTGTGGTGCGCGAGAACGACGGCGTGAGCGAGACGACCACGGCCAGCCCGACCCACGTGCATGACGCGTCTGGCGCCCCCACAGCGCGGGTCGCTGCGGCATTGCGGCTGCAGTCGACCGCAGGCAATCGCGCCGCGGCGCGCTTCCTCGCCGCCGCCCAGACGAAGCTGGCGGTGGGCAGCACCACCGATCCGCTCGAACGCGAGGCCGACGGTGTCGCCGATCGAGTCGTCCACCTGTTGTCGACGCTGGGCGAGCACGAGTCCACCGATGGCGTCCAGCGAGCAGCGTTCCCCAACGTGCTTCAACGGCGCAGCCGGGCCCCCGACGCCACACTCGGGGCCAGCACAGAGGCCGAAGCAGAGGCCGGTGCAGAGGCCGAAGCAGAGGCCGGTGCAGAGATCGGAGCGGAGGCCGGAGCGGAGGTCGGAGCAGAGGGTGGTGCGGTCGACGTACACACCGAACGGGCAATCAATGCCGCCCGCGGCGGCGGAGCGCCGTTGGATCTTCCCATTCGCCGGCGCATGGAGGGAGCGCTCGGAGCCGACCTTGGCGGCGTGCGGCTGCATACCGGACCCGCACCGAGCGAGTTGAGCTCCCGGCTGCAGGCGAGCGCGTTCACGGTCGGTTCCGACATCTTCTTCAACGGCCGCGCACCAGACCTGTCGAGCTCCGATGGCCAGCACCTGCTCGCACATGAGTTGGCCCACACGGTGCAACAGGGTTCGGTTCCGACCGCCCATCGGCGTCACAGCGGCAACGCCGAAGGCGATGTCATCCGTCGCAAGGGCAAGAAGCGCGGCGGCAACAAAGGCGCTAACAAAGGCGGGAACAAAGGCGGGAACAAAGGCGGCCAACAGCAGCCGACGGGCGAGTCGAAGAAGAAGTCCGACGAGGAGTTGCTCACCGGCCCGCTTCCCGAAGTGGGTACGTCCGACTACACGCGTGCCATCAAGTTGCGGATGAAGGCGGGCCAGCAGAAGCGCGAAGAGCAGAAGCAGAACTCGTCGGGCGTCGTGGGCATGCTCAACTCGTGGCTTCCCGGCAGTTGGGGCTGGTCCGGCGCAAAGGACGACGACGAAGACGAAGAAGCCGGCGACGGGTTCGAGAACTTCGAGTACGCCAGCGGCGAGGGTGGTGAGAACATCGCCGAGGTCCAGTTCGGCGACGAGGAGCAGCAAGAGGCCGAGGAAGCCAAGAGCATCCTCGACGCATTCGCGCCGAAGGAGATCTCGATCACGCTCCGCGAGGGCAAGGTCGACTCGAAAGGCACCTCGGTCGGCGACGTCACGGGTTCGGGCTCCACCAAGGTCACCGGCGAGCTCGGCGTCAAGCACGAGGGCAAGGTGTCGGTCGAGGGCTCGAAGGGCAAGGGGTCGATGGAGGGCAAGCTGCTCAACGACTCCGACGGCATGGAAGGCGAGGGCAAGGCCGAGTTCGTCGTCGGCGCCACCCGCGAGAAGAAGCTGGGCACTCTCGGCTGGGACATCGCCGGCTCGCGAGTCGAGGCCGACGGCCAGCTCGAGAGCTTCGCCGGTGTGAAGGGTGGCCTCGAGGCCAAGGGGAAGTACGACAACAAGACCGGCGACTTCTCGGGCAAGGGCAAGGCCGGCGGCATGGTTGGCCTGGGCAGCGAGGGCACGGTCACGGTGAAGCTCAACGCGGCCGGCAAAGACCTCGGCACAGTCGAGGGCAAGCTGGGAATTCACTACGGCGCCGGGGGAGAGATCTTCGGCGAGATCACGTGGACCGGTGGCAAACTCACGTTCGCATCGGGTGGCAAGGTTGTAGCGGGTCTCGGCTTCTCGTACAGCTACAAGGTCGAGCTGAACACGCAGAGCCTGGTCGACATGGGCACCGGATGGCTCGGCGTGCTGTGGGCGTGGATGGGCGACACCGAAGGGCTCTCCGAAGAGGACTTCTGGCTGTGACGCATCGTGACTCGGGCGAGCTGCGTAACTACTTCGACGCGCACCTGAGGGTGTCGCTCGAACTTCCGGCCGACTGGGACATCGGCTCGACCGATGAGTTTCCGCTCGTCGTGCTGGCTCCGGAGGCCAGCGGGTTTCGAGCGAACGCCGGCTTCTCCGATCGCGCCCTGCGACCCTCTACCCAGGAGGGCTTCGTGGCGGCGATCGAACAGCTCAAGTCCGAGCAGGCCGCCGACTTCGGTCACTACCAACTCGTCAGTGAGCGACGAGTCGTGCAGGACGGCTGCCCGGGGTACCTGCTGCGCTGCAGATGGGATCTCGAGCAAGGCCCCACACGTGTGGCCCAGGTTGCAGCGCTGTACGCCGTCGGCACCGAACGCCTGGTCGAGGTGCACTGCACGGCCCTGGCCGAACTCGAGTCGATGTATTTCACGATGTTCCGCAGGTTGCTCCACTCGCTCAGGTTCATCCCCGTCACCGACTGACCGCTGCGTGTTGTTCGGCATCTCTGTCGTGTGTCGGCGCGATTCGCGCCTAGCCTTGCGCCGTGGCGCCAACACCCCTGTTCGCCCTTGCTGGCCATGACGACCATCTCGCCCTGATCGAGGCCGAGCTCGTCACGGCGGTGCGCACGCCCGATTCGTATCTCAACGACATCGCGTCGCACCTCATTGTGGCCGGTGGCAAGCGTCTGCGACCGCTGCTCACCGTGGTGGCCGCGCAGGTGGGGTCGTCCTCGACCACCATCGTCGCCCACAGTACCGATCCTCGCGACGGGGTGTATGTGCGCTCGTTGCGCGGTGGTGTTGCCTGCGAGCTCGTGCAGACGGGTTCGCTCTATCACGACGACGTCATGGACGAAGCGCCCACTCGCCGCGGGGTCGACACGGTCAATGCCAAGTGGGGCAACCTGCAGGCCATCCTCGCCGGCGACTTCCTACTCGCCCGCGCGTCCGAGATCGCTGCATCGTTGGGCAACGAGGTGGCCGGCCTGCTCGCCCGCACCATCGGGCGGCTGTGTGAAGGCCAGATCGAAGAGCTCCGTCACACCTACAACGCTGCTCGCCCCGAGGCCAGTTACCTGTCGTCGATCAGTGGCAAGACCGCGTCGCTGTACGCCACTGCGGCTCGTATCGGTGGCCTTGTTGCCGAGCACGATGCCCACGTGGTCGAGACACTCACCGCCTACGGCGAGGCATTCGGCATGGTGTTCCAGGTGGTCGACGATCTACTCGACATCACCGCCACCGACGAACAGCTCGGCAAGCCCGCCGGACACGATCTGGTGGAAGGCGTGTACACGCTTCCGGTGCTGCGCACGCTGCAGGCCGGCGGTGTGGCGGCAGCCGAACTGCTCGCGCTGCTCGGCAAGCCACTCGATACCGTCGAACACGACAAGGCGCTCGCGGTGGTTCGGGCCAACGGTGGTGTGGCCTCGGCCCGGGCAACCGCTCACGAATGGGCGGCCAGAGCAGAGCGCGCGTGCGACGACCTGCCGCAGTCGATCGCCACCGATGTGTTGCGTGCGGCGCCAGGCCTGTTGCTCGAGTCGCTCGATCACTGAACCGAGCTGCCTGAGGCGCTCGCCGAGCCGACCACCACGTGAAGCCGCCGAGCCGACGCCAAACTAGGTGTTGGGTGCGAGCTTCATCAATGTCGCCGCCGCCTTGTAGGTGAGCTCAGCTGGGCCGAGCTCGTCGGGTCGCAGCATGCCTGCCATCAGTCGCACGCTCGTTTCGAGCAGGCGGGTGCTGTGCATGCCCACGCGGGTGAGCTCGCGCATGATGGTTGGGTGTCCCACGAGGCGGGCAAAGAGCCGGGCGATCTTGAAGTAGTCGCCGTATGCGTCGTCGAGCAGTTGCGGGTAACGCTGCAATGCCGACGAGTCGCCTGACTCGAGCGCCTCGTGCAACACCTGCGCCGCCAGGCGGCCGGTCTCGAAGCCGTATGCAATGCCCTCGCCATTGAACGGGTTCACCACACCGGAGGCGTCGCCCACGACCAGATACGTGGGGCCCGCTTTCGGACCGACCGACCCGCCGAGTGGAATGCGCCCGCTCACAGGTTTGTCGATCGGTGCGTCGGGGTCGATGTGCCACGACTCGGCGATGCGTTCGGCGTAGGCGGTCAACAGGTGTGAGGTGTTGACGCTCTTGAAGTCGCGGAACGTGCTGAGCAGACCCACACCGACGTTGATCGTGCCGTCACCCAACGGGAACACCCAGCCGTAGCCAGGGATGGGTTGACCATTGCGGTCGGTGAGGTCGAGCGCCGACTCGAGCATGGGGTCGGCATGGCGCGTCGATTGCCAGTAGCCACGGATCGCTGTGGCATACGGCCACCCACGTGTACGGAACGTGCCGAGCGCGCGCCCGAACCGACTGTTCGCGCCGTCGGCCACCACCACGTAGCGCGCAGCAATGCCGAACGACTCGCCGGCGTCGTGTTGCACGGTGGCTCCGTGCACGAAGCCCCGCTCGACGAGCGGCAACATCGCCTGGTGCCCGTCGAGCAGGTGAACGCCGTTGGCCTCGGCGTGCCGCGCGACGAGGTTGTCGAGGTCGCTGCGACGCGCGACGAGCCCGAAGTCGGGATAGTCGGAATGGCTCGGCCACATCACGTCGACCGACCGGCCCATGCCGGTGGCACGGATGCCGTCGACGTGATGGAACCGGTGGAGTTCGTCGGCGAGGCCCATGTCGCGAAGTTGATGGACTGCTCGGGGGGTCAGTGCGTCGCCGCACGTCTTGGCGCGCGGGTAGGTGCGCCGCTCGACGATGGTGACATCGTGCCCGTGCTGGGCGAGCCAATAGCCGGCCGCCGCACCAGCGGGGCCACCGCCCACCACGAGGACGTCGGTGGTGAGTGAAGGGCCGAGGTTCGGCCCCGTGGTCACTGTTGCGGTCTCACTTGGTGGGGGAGCCGGCGAGTGGCTTGGTGCCCACCACGAGCGCGCCTTCGACCTTTTCGCTGAGCGTGTCGAACGTGATGGCACCGCTTTCGAGTTCGTGGATGATCTCGCTGGCGGGACTGCACCATTCGTCGTACTCGGCAGCGTAGGAGCCGGTCGCATCGGCCCCGCCGAGGGTGTACCTCTCGTGGCACACGACACCTAGGATTTCGGCCTCGGTGAGGCTGCCGCCCACCAGGGAACCTTGGCCGGGCATGATGCCCTTGACCTTGGTGATGTGTGGGCCGCCCGGCCGCTTGGGGTCACCGTAGCTCGTGATGCCGGCAGCCTCGTAGGCGGTGGTTCCGGCATAGACGAACCGCAGTTGGTCTTCGATGTACGGGAACGTCTTGAGCACTTCGCCTTCAGCGAATGCGTAGCCGACGCCGCCTTCACCGCTGCCGCCATGGCACCCTGCGCAGCCGCCGTACAGTTCGGCGCCCACGCCCAACGGGCCGGCCACCGTGGCCGACGCGGGGGTGAGGGCGCGCACGTACATGAACGCCCACAGCGGCAAGATGGCCAGGGTCATCATTGCCCACACCGGAATCTTCTTGCGTCGCTTGTAGGCGGCAACCACCGCGATGTCGGGCTTGGGCGGGGGAGGCCCGACTGGCGCAACCGGCGCAGGTGCGGCGGCGGCGGGCACGATGGCTGGAACGGCGGCCACGTTGGAGGAGTTGTCGCCAGCCGGGGCGTCGCCAGAGGCTGCGTCGCCTGAGGCTTTCGCCTTGGCTGCCTTGCTCCGCTTCAGCAGGTGCTCGGGAATCTCAGTCACGGCAGGAACGATAGACGGCGGGGACCGTAGATCGGGAAATCGACGCACGATTCGGACCTGATTGATGATCGATCGATGCACGAGTTCACAACGAGAGCCATCGGGCCGCTGACGTGGTAGACCGGGATGCGATGTTCACGTCGCCGTTCACAACACCGGTTGCGGCACCGGTCACGACACCCGTCACATCAACCGGCACGTCAACCGGCGGACTGGTGCCATGTGGGTCGCGCATGACTACAGTTTGTGCAACAGTTCACGAGGAAAGGCAACGGCGTTGTTGATAGCAATCGACATCCTCAGATGGCCAGGGATGAATCAGGCATTCCTGTTTTCGTTCTTCCTCACGTCGGGTCTCGCGCTCCTCGCAATTCCGTACTCGAAGCGGCGGCCAGTCGGCACGTCGTTGTCGTGGGGCGAGGCCATGCTTGCGTCGGCGTTCGTGTTCGGTGTCATGTTCGTGTCATTCGGCGTGGTGCCGCACCAGTTCATCGACCACGCCGACAAAGAGCTCGGCTGGTCGCGTTCCAAGGTTCTGTACGGCCCGTTCGACATCCTCAAGCCGAAGGTGCTCGGCGGCAAGTTTCCGCTCACCGTCACCTACGAGGTCATTCGCGACACCATCGTGGTGCTCATCCACGTCTGGTACTTCGGGCTGATCATCTTCTTGTGGGGCATGTGGCAAAAGCGTGGCCAGGCCAAGCCGGGCACGGGTGTCGCTATCAGCACCTATGGTCGCCCGCTGGTGAAGAAGGCCTGATCGCATGGCACGTACCGACGCCAATCCGCCGATGATGCCGTACACCGACGAGTACTCACTCGTCGAGGTCGACGCCGACTACTTGTCGCGGGCGGTGAAGCCCAAGCAGTTCATCCACATCGACCAGACCGAGTGCATCCTGTGCGAGGGCTGTGTCGACATCTGTCCGTGGAAGTGCATCCACATGGTCACGCCCGACGCCATCGTCGAGGCCACCGGAACCGAACTGCCAGGCGCCGATCCGAGCGACAACGTGTTGTTCATCATCGACGACGACATCTGTACCCGATGCGCATTGTGCGTCGATCGCTGCCCCACCGGCGTGATCATCTTGGGCAAAGTGGGTGCGCCGAGTAACACTGGCGATGCACACGTCCGTACCAACAACCATGGCTACGCCTACGGCATGCGGCTGTAGAGGAAGAGCGCGACGACATCATGGCAACCAATCTCGACGATCGCCCTCGCCCCACGGCGAAGGAACGCCTCACCAAAACGGTTGACGGCGTACAGGGCAGCCAGGCCTGGAGCTCTATCTTCCGGCCGGGCTCGATCTTCCGCAAGGGTTACACCGACAGCCCTCGCAACCGCAGTTACGTCATCATGAACTCGGTGCTCTACCACCTGCATCCGGTGAAGGTGAAACGCCACGCCGTGAAGGTGAGCTACACGCTGTGTCTCGGCGGGCTCAGCTTCTTCTTGTTCATCCTGCTCACCGTGACGGGCATCTTCCTCATGTTCTTCTATCGCCCCACCGATGTGGCTGCCTGGAACGACATCTCCAACCTGCAGACGTCGGTCACGTTCGGCTTACTGGTGCGCAACATGCACAGATGGGGCGCGCACCTGATGGTGCTCAGCGTGTTCTTGCACATGGCCCGCGTGTTCTACCACGGTGCCTACAAGTCGCCCCGCGAGTTCAACTGGGTCATCGGCGTCATCTTGCTGGTGATGACGCTCATGCTCAGCTTCACCGGTTACCTGCTGCCGTGGGATCAGCTGGCATTGTGGGCCGTGGCCGTGGGTACCAACATGATGGGGTACACACCGGTGTTCGGGCCCGAGGTGCGTTTCGTGCTGCTCGGCGGCAAAGAGATCGGTTCCGAAACCTTGTTGCGATGGTACGTGCTGCACGTTTTGTTGTTGCCGTTCATCGTTGTGATCCTCATGGCTATCCACTTCTGGCGTGTCCGCAAAGACGGCGGCATCTCGGGTCCGTTGTGACCAGGGGGATTGAACCGACATGACCGAGATTCCTGAGCACCTCCTCAAGCGAGCACAAGCCGCACGCGAAAAGGCCGCGGCCGATAGTGCAGCGGCCGCGCCAGCAAGTGGCGCGTCTGCCAGCGGCGAAGCAGCCGCCGAGCCCGCCGCCGATCCGCGCATCCCCGCCCATCTGCTCGAGCGCAGCAAGGCCGCCAAGGCCGCGGCGTCGGGCGGCGAATCAGGCGGCGGCGGGGTTGCCGTGCAAGACAAGGTGGCCAGTGTGGTCGCTGCGGTTCCCACCGGCGGCGGCGTGCCGCTCGGTGCTGGCCCGGGTGGCCATACGCAGCGTTTGCTCACCGTGGTCAAGAGCGGCTCTATTCAAGACGTCAAGTCGGCACCCATCGACAAGGTGCACACCTGGCCACACCTGCTCGCCGCCGAGTTCGTGGCTGCGCTGGCGTGCATGGCGTTCACGTTCTTGTTCTCGGTCTGGGTTAACGCGCCGCTGTTGCAGTTGGCCAACCCCAACCAAACCCCCAACCCGTCGAAGGCACCGTGGTACTTCCTCGGATTGCAGGAACTGCTCACGATGTTCCACCCGATGATCGCCGGCGTCACCATTCCGGGCGTTGGCATCATCGTGCTCATCTTCGCCCCCTACATCGACAAAAACCCTTCCAACAAGCCAGAGGATCGCAAGTTCGCCACGTCGCTGATGACCGTGCACCTCATGTTCTGGGCGGTGTTGGTCATCATCGGATCGTTCTTCCGTGGTCCGGGCTTCAACTTCACCTTGCCATGGCGCGACGGCCTCTTCTTCGAGTTGTGACGGAGCACACATCATGAACTCTGCTGCCATTATCACCATCGCCATCGGCGCCATCGTGGTGCTCGGCGCCATCGTGTTGTTCACTGCGGCCCGCCGCAGCGATGTACAGGGCGCCGGCGCACTGAGTCGCGAAACCAAGCGCCGCGACCGCGACGCCGACATCGATCTGCCCGCTCCGCAAACGAGGCGCGACGTCGAGGCAAGTGCTACGGCAGCTCGCAGCACCGCCGTGGTGCCGTCGCTGCCAAAGGCGCCGGCAATCTGGGTGCCACCCGACCGCGAGGCTATTGGTGTCACGCGCCGCCAGTTCCTCAACCGCGCCCAGGTCTCGCTCATGGGCACCGGTCT
>JAYTNH010000178.1:0-4820 GCA_043748395.1 Ilumatobacteraceae bacterium
CGCGCCTCTTCGCTCTTGTCGACACCCTGGGCGATGTCGACGCTCTGCTCGTCGATGCTCACGATGATGCCGCAGGTCTTGCCGTCGAAACCGTAGAGCGCATTGTCGTAGCCAATGTCGTTGATGACCCCGCGGGCGATCTTCGGAATGTCGACGTACGCCGAGGTGGTGATCTCGCCAGCGACCACGCACAGCCCGGTGGTGAGCATGGTCTCGCAGGCGACACGACCGTTGGGGTCTTCTGTCAAGATGGCGTCGAGCACGGCATCGCTGACCTGGTCGGCCATCTTGTCCGGGTGACCCTCGGTCACACTCTCGGACGTAAACGTAAAGTTGCTCACGGGGTGAGGCTCCTCGACTGATCTAGAACTGGTTGGGCTATTGGGGGACGCGGTTGGAACGAATCTCGACCACGCTATCGAGCACCGCGCGGGCAACCGACCTCTTGTCGGTGAGTGTCACGTTGCGGTGCTTGCCGTCGGCGGTGAGCAACGTGACGGCATTGGTCTCGTGGCCGAAGCCGACGCCCGGAGCACTGACATCGTTGGCCACGATGAGGTCGAGGCGCTTTCGTGACAGCTTGCCGCTGGCATTGGCGACGAGGTCGGCGGTCTCGGCGGCGAAACCCACCAACACCTGCCCAGCGGGCTTCGTGGCACCGAGCTCGGCCAAGATGTCGGGCGTGGGCTCGAGCACGATCTGGGGGACGCCGGCATCTTTCTTGAGCTTGCCCACTGCCGCTTGCACGGGACGGAAGTCGGCGACAGCCGCTGCCATCACCACCACATCGGCCAACGGTGCCAGCGCCTGCAACTGGCTGCGCATCTGGGCCGCGGTCTCGACCCTGTACACCTCGGCCCCAGCGGGTGTCGGCAACTCGACCGTGGTGACGAGTGCGACACTGGCGCCCCTGGCCAGCGCCTCGACAGCCACCGCATAGCCCTGCTTGCCGCTGCTGCGGTTGGCGATGACGCGTACGGCATCGATGGGTTCGCGGGTGCCTCCGGCCGACACCACCACCCGTACGCCGTCGAGATCGCGTGGGCCGAGCACACGCTCGACCTCGGCGATGATGCGCTCGGGGGCGGCAAGGCGACCGGCGCCCGAATCGCCACCTGCCAGGCGGCCTTGCTCGGGGTCGACCACGTGCACGCCGCGACTACGCAGCACAGCGAGGTTGTGGACGACAGCAGGGTGCTCCCACATTTCGGTGTGCATTGCCGGGCACACGATCACCGGGGCACGCGTGGCGAGCAGCACGTTGGTGAGCAGGTCGGTGGAGAGCCCGGCGGCATATGCACCGAGCAGACGCGCCGTGGCCGGGACGATAAGCACCAGGTCGGCGGACTGCCCGAGACGAGTGTGCGGAATGGGTGTGGCCTCATTCCACAAGCTGGTCTGCACCGGCTCGCTGGCCAGGGCCGACAACGTGGTGGTGCCGAGGAAATGCTCGGCACCTTTGGTCATGACAGGAACGACATGCGCTCCGGCATCGACCAATCGGCGGCAGACCTCGACGGCCTTGTAGGCGGCGATTCCGCCTGTGACGCCAAGGACGATGCGTGTACCGGCGAGCACGGTGCGCCCGAGATTCAGTCGGTGCTGTCGACGTCGGCTGCTTCGGCCTCGTCAGGCAATTCGGCCCGCACGATCTTGTCGGCCGCGATCTCGGTGAAGCCGATGCTGAGCGGCTTGCGGGCCGTAGACGGCACCTGCGGGGGGACCATGTGGCCGAGCCCATCGCCCAGGTGGTTGAAGTACGAGTTGATCTGGCGCGCCCGGCGGGCCGCGAGCGTGACCAAGCTGAACTTGGAATCGACGCGCGCAAGCAACTCCTCGATCGGCGGGTTCATCATCGTGTCGTGCGAATTCGTGGTCATTCGTCCTCCTGGAGCGGCAATGCAGTGTATCGGCAGGTCGCTAGCACGCCTTGCCTGAGTGAGTTTCGCCTGAGAGAGATTCGGGGTCGCGGTGGGCGCGACGATGTTCGATGATGTCGGCCATCTCGGCAAGTGTGTGCTCGAGTAGATCGTTGGTCACCACGTGGTCGGCGATCGCGAGGCCGACCGGCTCTTCGTCGACAGCCTTCTGGAGGCGTTCGGCCACCTTGTCTTCAGGGTCACCTCGTTCACGGATCCGGCGCTGCTGCTCGGCGCGCGACGGAGGCAGCACGAAGATGAGCACGGCCAATGGATCGAGTTGCTTCACCTGCATCGCGCCGTCGACTTCGATCTCGAGCACGACGTCGCGGTCGAGCCCAGGATCGGGAAGGGGTGTGCCGTAGTAGTTCCCCAGGAACTTGGTCCATTCGAGAAACCCACCTGCCTCGATGCGTCGCTCGAAGGCTGACGCATCGGTGAACACATATGCACCGTCGGCCTCGCCCGGTCGCTGGGCGCGCGTGGTCCATGAACGACTCAACCACAACTTCGGATCGCGCTGCACGAGGGCATTGACGATGGTGCCTTTCCCAACCCCACCGGGGCCGGAAACGATGAAGATCAGTGGCATCGGCAGAACAGCGCCGTTGGGCATGACCTCAGTTGCCAAGTTGGTCGAGCAATGCCTGTTTCTGCTGTTGGCCGAGACCTTGAACGCGACGATTGTCGGCGATGCCGATGTCTTCCATGATCTTGCGAGCCTTGACCTTGCCGACCCCCGGGAGTGACTCGAGGAGCGACACGACTTTGAGCTTGCCAACGGTGCTGGTGGTTGACGCGAGTGCCTCAGCCAACGAGACCGAGCCCATCTTCAGCTGATTCTTGAATTCGGCTCGTGCTGTGCGGGCTTCGGCGGCCTTCGCCAGGGCATTGGCTCGCTGTTCGGGTGTGAGTTGCGGAGGTGTTGCCATAGGAAAACCCTACTCCTGCTGGACACGCGATGTTGGACAATCGTTCACGTCGCCGGTCGGGCCACCGTTCAGCGCGCTGGAATGCCGCCCCGGTGGGCGAGTCCGGTGAGTGCCGAAACCTCCGCGATTCCTCGATTCGAGCACCACGGACCGATCGCCGCCGCGATCGCGGCACTTGCGCGAGGGTCGGCGAACGAGGCAGTTCCCACTTGCACAGCGCTGGCGCCCGCGAGCATCAGTTCGACGGCGTCCCACACTGTGGCAACTCCGCCGACACCCACAATGCACACGTCGGGCAGCGCGGCGTGCACGTCGAACACAGTGCGCACGGCCACCGGGTGGATGGGGAGTCCGCTGTACCCGCCGCCGCCTGCGCCGAGCACCGGTCGGCCGTCGCGTTCACCGAGCACCATGCCCAGCAGCGTGTTCACCAGGGTCACGGCCTCGGCGCCGGCCCCGGTGACCGCTTGAGCAACCTCGACCACGCGGTCGGTGTTGGCGCTGAGCTTGGCCCACCGGGGCAGCCCGCACACCTCAGTGGCGCCGATGACCTCGGCCGAAAAGCTGGGATCGTGGGCAAAGATCGCGTTGCGGCCCTCGAGGTTGGGACACGACAGATTGACCTCGACTGCGATGACGCACGATGGTGCACCGGCGAGCAGTTGGGCGGCGCGCGCGTAGTCGTTCACCGAGCGACCCCAGATGCTGGCCACGACCCGCGCTCCGGTGGCGGCCAGGGCAGGAAGGTCGGAGTGCATCCACGCCTCGACCCCTGGTCCTTGTAGGCCGACGGCGTTCAGCATGCCGACACCGGCAGGATGCACCCGCGGTGCCGAGTTTCCGGCCCACTCGTAGGCGGCGAGCGACTTCACGACGACCGCACCAAGGCCGGCCAGGTCGAAGTACGGTGCCAGTTCGGCCCCGTGTCCGGACGTTCCCGACGCAGTCATCACCGGGTTGGGCAGCGTGACCGAACCGACGGTGACTGCGGTGGTCACGCGTGATACTCCTGCAGCGACCGAACCTCGATGGGCAGCCCTGCCATCTCGGCCATGCCGCGCACTGCTGCGAGCGCTGCGGCAACGGTGGTGACCGAACTCACTCGATTGGTGTTCGCGGTCTTGCGAATCTGCTCGCCGTCGGTGCGACCGCCACGACCCTGTGGTGTGTTGATCACGAACACCACCTTGCCATCGGCGATCAGATCGACGGCCGTGAGCGCGGCGCCTTCGCTGACCTTGCCCACCACCAGATCGACGGGTTCACCGAAGTGTTCGAGGTAGGCGGCTGTGCCTTGCGTGGCGGCGATGCCGAGCCCGAGCTCGCGCAACCGCTTCGCGACCACCAATCCGGCGGGCTTGTCGGCGTCGGCGAGCGACAAGAACACGGTGCCAGCAGTGGGCAGCAACGTTCCGGCCGCCAGTTCGGCCTTGAAGAACGCCCGGCCGAACGACGTGTCGATACCCATCACCTCGCCGGTGCTGCGCATCTCAGGCCCGAGTGCCGTGTCGACTTCGGGGAACCTGTTGAACGGCAGCACGGCTTCCTTGATGGCGACATGACCGTTGGCCGAGGGCGGGCGCAGCAAACCTTCGAGCCGCAACTCGGCCAGCGTTGCACCCAACATGACCCTGCTGGCCACCTTGGCGAGCGGCACACCCGTGGCTTTGGCTACGAACGGCACCGTGCGGCTGGCCCGCGGATTGGCCTCGATCACATACACGGTGGTGCCCGCGACCGCGAACTGCACGTTGATGAGCCCGCGCACATCGAGCGCGGCCGCGATGGCAGTGGTGTAGGCGCCGATCACTTCGACGACCCACGAGGGAAGTGTCTGCGGCGGCAGCGCACACGCCGAGTCGCCGCTGTGCACGCCGGCTTCTTCGACGTGCTCCATGACGCCACCGATGAGCACTTCACCCGAGGCGTCACGGATTGCATCGACATCGACCTCGATCGCGTTCTCGAG
>JAYTNH010000179.1:0-7269 GCA_043748395.1 Ilumatobacteraceae bacterium
CGGTCTGCACGTCGCTGCCGCCGCGGCTGAAGGTGTCCGCGCCACCTGCCAGATCGGCGCCCGCGCAGAACCCACGGCCGGCTCCGGTGACAATGACCGCGCGAACGTCGTCGTCGGCGTCGACCTGATCGAACGCGTCGATCATCTCGTACATCATGGTGCCCGTGAACGCATTGAGCTTGTCGGGGCGATTGAGAGTGATCGTGGCGACTTGGTCGGTCACGTCGTACAGGATCTGCGAGTACTCCATCTCGCCAAGCTACGCGGCGAGCCCGACCAGATCAGACATCCCGGATCAGACGTCCCGCCCTACACCGAGACTCACGGCGCTCCGGGGCAGCGGACAGGATGACGACGAGCTCCCGCCGTACGTCACCGATTGCTCCGGATGGTCAGCCCTCGAAGGAGTCGAGCTTGGCCAGCGGCAACGTCGCGACATCCAGTGCTTGGAGTGCCGTCACCATGGCGATCAAGACCTCCTTGGGGGGAACCACGTCGTCTGTTGCGATACCGACCCCGTAGCGCTCACGGCCTCGCCAGGCTGTCAGCGCCGATGACGGGCCGTCGGTGTTGAGTTCGACTTGCGCCCGTTCGCCGAGTCCCGACACTTCGCTCAGGAACTCCGGCGGACCCGGAGCCCCGGCTGCTCGTTGCTCCGCTGCAACGCCAGCATCGACGTAGGTGGCGATCAATAGTGAGCCGACACCACCGATGACGTTGAACCCACAAGCGCCGCCGCGCGGGGTGATCTGAGTCATTTCTGGTCCACTCCCAGTCAGTTCGGGGGTCCCGAAGCCACCGGCCACCAGCGCCGGCTCGACGGCGGCCAGCATGGCAGCGCAGGCCGCCGGAAGGTCGACGACCGGGAACTCGGTGGCTGACGAGGTCACCGCTGTCGGGGACTCAGCCGGGGACTCAGCCGTAGCCGCTGTCGCATCAGGACCTGCAGACGCAGCCGGAGGCGTCGACGACCCCCCGCATCCAACCAGCATCAAGAGACCGACCATCACCGAAACAGGAACTCGCATCGCGGGAACCTAGCAGAGCCTGTGGGGAGCACGAGGTGGCGGGTCCTCCCTTACCACGGCAGATCCCGAATCAGACGTCGAGAAAGCGGCTGGCAGCAGTAGCCGAACCGACAGCACCGACCACGGCACCGAGCACGAGCATGTAGATGACCACCGTCCACGGGTAACCGCCCGTGACCACGAAACCTTCGAGGCCCGATTCGGCCGGGAACGCCCTGACACCGGCGGTCCAGTCGCGGTTGACCAGCAGTAAGAACCCGCTGGCCCCACATGCGCCGGCGACTCCCTGCAACAGTCCCTCGAGCATGAACGGCACGCGGATGAACCAGTTGGTGGCCCCCACGAGCTTCATCACCTCGATCTCGCGTCGGCGCGCGAACATGGCGGTGCGGATGGTGTTCCAGATGAGCAACACGCTGGCGAACAGCAGCACCGCCGACATCACGAACGTACGCACACCAACGAAGCCCTTGAGCTGGCTGAGCACTGCAATCTGCTCGTCGGGGAATGCGACCGTACGCACCTTCGGGAGCTCTTTGAACGAGTCGCTCACGCGCAACAACACTGAGCTGTTGTCTTTGTCGACGGGTACGACGCTGAAGAACGACGGGATGTTGTCGATCGACAGCAATTGCAGCGACGCCGGATCGCCCGCGAACAGGGTCTGCGCCTGACTGTACGAACACTGCACATCGCAGAAGGTGACCTTCTCGATGACGCTCGGTTGACTCTGCAGTGCTTCTTGCACGACCGCCACCTGCTCGGGTGTGGCGTCGTTCTCGATGTAGATGATCATTTCGACGCCGCCTGTCCACTGCGACAACTGGTTGTCGAATGCCTCCTGGATGAGCAACGTGAGACCGAACAGGGCCAGCGACACCGCCGAAGTGATGACAGCCGCGGCCGTGAGCGTGAGGTTACGACGCAGGCTCACCCACATCTCGCGAACCGTGTACGTGAAGCGAGACCACATTATTCGGACACTCTCATTCGTAGACCCCGCGCGCTTGGTCGCGAACGATGATGCCGCGGTCGAGTTGGATGACCCGCTTGCGCATGAGGTTCACGATGCGCTGGTCGTGGGTGGCCATCACCACAGTGGTTCCGGTCTTGTTGATGCGGTCGAGCAACCGCATGATGCCCTCGCCGGTAGCGGGGTCGAGGTTGCCGGTGGGCTCGTCGGCGAGCAGGATGAGTGGACGGTTGACGAACGCGCGAGCGATCGACACACGCTGCTGCTCGCCACCCGACAACTGGTGCGGGAAGCGTTCTTGCTTGCCGTTGAGACCCACGAGATCGAGCACCGCCGGAACCTGCTGACGGATGACGTGCTTGGGGCGGCCGATCACCTCGAGGGCAAACGCCACGTTCTCGAACACGGTCTTGTTGGGCAGCAGCTTGTAGTCCTGGAAGATGTTCCCGATGTTGCGCCGTAGGTGCGGCACCTTACTGTCGGGCATTTCGTTGATGTTGCGCCCGGCGACCCACACCTCGCCCTTTTCGGGCTTCTCCTCGCGGTTCATCAGACGCAGCAAGGTGCTCTTGCCCGAACCGGACGGACCGACGAGGAAGACGAACTCGGCCTTCGCTACGTCGAAGCTCGCCTCGCGCAGCGCGGTGACCTCGGTGGAGTATGACTTGGTGACATTTTCGAGTCGAATCATGACTGGTGCTCCGCACTGCGTGGTGAGCAGCCTGAGCTGCGCCGACCCGCCCACATAACCCGCAACCGTAGCCCGCTCATTCGGCCTCGCGGCGTCGCCACCGCAGGTAGCCCACCATGAACTCGTCGATGTCGCCATCGAGTACAGCCGCCACGTTGCCCGACTCGACATCGGTACGCAGGTCTTTCACCATCTGATAGGGCTGCAGCACGTAGGAGCGGATCTGGCTCCCCCAACCCACCTGAGCCTGGCGGCCGGCGATCTGGTCGAGCTCTTCCTCGCGCTCTTGCTCGATCTTGGCAGCAAGCATCACCTTCAGGCGATTGAGCGCCTTCTCGCGGTTCTGGAGCTGGCTGCGCTCTTCTTGCGAACTCGACACCAGGCCGGTGGGCTCGTGGATGAGCCGCACTGCCGACGATGTTTTGTTGACGTGTTGGCCACCAGCGCCGCTGGCCCTGAACACCTCCATGCGAATGTCGGACTCGTTGATCTCGACGTCGGGATCTTCGAGGACCGGCCACACCTGCACCGCCGCGAAGCTGGTCTGACGGCGCCCCTGGTTGTCGAACGGGCTGATGCGCACGAGCCGGTGCGTGCCCCGTTCGGCAGTCATCAGCCCATAGGCATAGCGCCCGGTGAGCGTGAACTCGGCCGACATGATGCCCGCCTCGGTGCCTTCGCTGATGCCATCGACCTCGAAGCCGAAACCGCGCACCTCGGCCCAACGACCGTACATGCGCAGCAACATCTCGCTCCAGTCCTGCGCGTCGACTCCCCCGTCTTTGGCGTTGATCTGCACGATGCAATCGAACTCGTCGTGCTCGCCGGTGAACAGGCTGCGCAGATCGAGTTGGTCGAGCCGAGCAGTGATCGAGCCGACGGCCTTGTCGATGTCGGGCTCTTGAGTTTCGTCGTCGATCTCGCGGGCCATCTCGTGCAACAGTTGAGCGTCTTCGAGGTCTTGATGCAGCGCATCGAAGTCGCCGACATCGCCTTTCACGTTAGCGTACTCGGTGTTGACCTTCTTGGCGAGTTCTTGGTCGTCCCACAGGTCGGGGCGGGCAACCTCGTGTTCGAGCTCGACCAGCCGACCACGGTTTGCATCGATGCGCAGGTACGTCTGAGCCTCGCCGAGGCGGCGCGAGAGTTCCTTCAGGTCGTCGGAGTAGTCACGCATTCGCGCCGTGGCACATCTTGAACTTCTTGCCGCTGCCACACGGGCACATCGCGTTGCGCGGTGTCTTCGACCACTCGTCTTTCACGATCGTCTGTTGCTTCACCGGAGTTGGCTGTGCCGCTGCCGCTGCTTCGGGTGATGCCTCACCGCTGGCTGCCGCTGACCGAGCAGCGGTCTGGAACCCACTGGTGTCGACATCGTCGCTGGACGACTGCTGCAGGTTCTGCACAGGTGCGGGCGTGGGCTCGTTGCGAACGACCTGCACGTGCATGACGTACTTCACGAAGTCTTGGGCAATGCCCTTCATGAGCTGGCCGAACATCTGGAAGCCCTCGCGCTGCCACTCGACGAGGGGGTCGACCTGGCCAATGGCGCGCAGGTTGATGCCCTCTTGCAGGTAGTCCATCTCTTCGAGGTGCTCGCGCCAGCGCTGATCGATGATGCGCAGCATGACCTGGCGCTCGACATCGCGCATGACCACGGGCGACAGCTCAGTTTCGCGCTGCTGGTAAAACGCGGATGCATCACCCATGATGAGGTCGTACATCTTGTCGGTGTCGCGGCACTGTTCGAGTTGGACGACCTCGATCTGGGTGGGCCAGAAGGTGTTGAGCTCTTTGGCAAGCCCGTCGAGATCCCATTCGTCGTCGGCTGCGCTGGCGCAGTGCGTCTCGATGAGAGAGTTGACCGCGTCGGCCAGATACTCCATAGCGGCGGTCTTGAGATCTTCGCCTTCGAGGATCTGATCGCGGCGCTGGTAGATCACCTTGCGCTGCTCGTTCATCACCTCGTCGTACTTCAGCACGTTTTTGCGAACCTCGGCATTGCGCTGCTCGACGGTGGTCTGGGCACGCTCGATGGCCTTGGTGACCATCTTCGCCTCGATGGCTTCGTCGTCGGGCAGGGCCCTGCCCATCACCCAGCTGAGCGCACCCGTGGCGAACAAGCGCATGAGCTCGTCGTCGAGGCTGAGGTAGAAACGGCTCTCACCAGGGTCGCCCTGACGACCAGAACGACCACGCAACTGGTTGTCGATGCGGCGGCTGTCGTGGCGCTCGGTGGCCAGTACGTACAGGCCACCCAACGCGCGCACCTTGTCGCCTTCAGCCTTGCACGATGCCTTGAAACCCGTGAGCAGTTCGTCGTAGCGCGCCATGGCCGCCGCGCGAGCGGTGCGGAACTCGTCGGGCATCTGGTCGAGCGGCACCGGCATGGCGAAGTCGTCGACCATCACATCGGGCGCATGACCCTCGCCCAACACCTGCTGGCGGGCGAGTCCCTCGGGGTTGCCACCCAACACGATGTCGACACCACGGCCAGCCATGTTGGTGGCCACCGTCACCGCATGCAGCCGACCGGCCTGTGTGACCACCTGCGCCTCACGGGTGTGCTGCTTGGCATTGAGCACCTCGTGATCGATGCCGCGTTTGGCGAGTAGCCGCGACACGTGTTCGCTCTTCTCGACGCTGATGGTGCCAACGAGCACTGGCTGGCCGGTCTCGTAGCGAGCAGCGATGTCGTCGGCCAATGCCTCGAACTTGCCGGCCTCGCCTTTGTAGATGAGGTCGGCCTGATCGGCTCTGACCAGCGGTTTGTTGGTGGGCATGGGCACCACCGCCAACTCGTAGGTGTTCATCAGCTCGGCTGCCTCGGTTTGCGCCGTACCGGTCATGCCCGCCAACTTGTCGTACATGCGGAAGTAGTTCTGCAGCGTGATGGTGGCCAGCGTCTGGTTCTCTTCTTTGATCTTGACGCCCTCTTTGGCCTCGACCGCCTGGTGGATGCCTTCACTCCAGCGGCGGCCCTCGAGCACACGGCCGGTGAACTCGTCGACAATCTTCACCTCTCCGTGCTGGATGATGTAGTCCTTGTCGCGCTTGTAGAGCTCTTTGGCCTTGAGCGCAACGGCCATCTGGTGCACGAGGTTCTGCTGCACCTCGTCGTACAGGTTGTCGATACCCAGCGCCTGCTCGACCTTCTCGATACCGGCCTCGAGGGGCACCACCACGCGCTTGTCTTCTTCGACTTCGTAGTCTTCGTCACGCTTGAGCGAACGCACGATGCTGGCGAACTTGTAGTACAGCTTGGCGGCGTCGGCCACGCGACCCGAGATGATGAGCGGCGTGCGGGCCTCGTCGATGAGGATGGAGTCGACTTCGTCGATGATCGCGAAGCTGTGGCCGCGTTGCACCTTGTCGTCGAGCGTGGCCGCCATGTTGTCGCGCAGGTAATCGAAGCCGAACTCGTTGTTCGTGCCATAGGTGACGTCGGCGGCGTAGCTGGCCCGCTTCTCGGAAGGACGCTCCTTGAAACCGGGGATGATCAGACCGACTTCGAGGCCCATCCACTTGTGGATGCGACCCATCCACTCGGCGTGGAACCTGGCGAGGTAGTCGTTGACCGTGACGAGGTGCACGCCCTTACCGCCCAACCCGTTGAGGTACACCGGCAATGTGCTCACCAGGGTTTTGCCTTCGCCGGTCTTCATCTCGGCCACCCAGCCGAAGTGCAGCGCGGCGCCACCCATCATCTGCACGTCGAAGTGGCGTTGGCCGATCACCCGATCGGCCGCTTCACGCATGACCGCGAAGGCCTCGACCAGCAACTCGTCGAGGGTCTCGCCACGTTCGATGCGTTGACGGAACTCGTTGGTCTTGCCACGCAGTGCGTCGTCGGACAACTGGGCAATGGAGGGTGCGAGTGCGTTGATGTCGGGAACGAGGCCTTCGAGGGCCTTGAGCTTCTTGCCTTCACCAGCGCGGAGGATGCGATCGAGGATGCCCATGCGGGAATGGAGCCTATCGGTGGCCCCGGCGAGCGCTGTGTCTGTCACGACTTGCGCGACCGTCGCGAATCGCCGACCGACACATGCACCAGGCAGACTCTCGTGCCATGACGACTCGATCGATTGACACCGTGATCTTCGACTTCGGAGGGGTGCTCACCGCGAACGGCCGTCACAGCGACTTCGCGCGTCGGTTTCCCGACGCCGACCCCGAGGTGGTGACCCGCATCATGGTGGGCGACTACGCCGAGGACGGCGACCACCCGTGGCACCGGCTCGAGCGCGGCGAGATCACGTTGAAACTGAACCGTCAGCTCAATCGCGAGGCGCTTGACGCGGCCGGCATCGAGGTGCCGGCGCCGGTGCCCGGAACCAGCCAGATGCTCGAGTTCGAGCTGAACACGCCGGTGATCGAACTGGTGCACGACCTTCGCTCTGCCGGACTGAAGTTGGGCGTGCTCACCAACAATGTGGCCGAGTTCAGGCCGATGTGGTGGGGTCTGCTGCCATTCGATGAGCTGTTCGATGACGTGGTCGACAGCCATGAGGTTGGGCTGCGCAAGCCAAACCCGGCGATTTATCAGCTGGCTCTGGCCAGGCTGGGTGCCGAAGCCG
>JAYTNH010000180.1:0-8840 GCA_043748395.1 Ilumatobacteraceae bacterium
CCGAACCAGCCGTTGTCGAGTTCGGCCAACTCGACCTTCGGACCTTGTGTGTCTTGCTCGCGTCCGAACGTGCCCAGGTGCACGAAGGGGAAGTGGGTGACGTCGAGGAAGTTGTCGGTCATACGGGTTGCCGAAGTCGTCCACACGTCGACCGGGGTGTTGATGCGGCGGAACGCGGGGTCGTCCTCCTCGGGGATGATCGGCAGGTCGGTCGCCGGTGTGCCGAGGCAGACCCACACGAGCCCATATCGTTCGGTGCACTGGTAGGTGACCAGGTGCGCCCGGGGCGGCGCCGGTATGCCAGGGGCTGACGACGGCACCGAGACGCACTGCCCGTCATCGCCGAACTTCCAACCGTGGTACGGGCAGGTGAGACAGCCGTTGGCCACGGTGCCGGCCGACAGTGGCGCCTCACGGTGAGGGCAGCGGTCGGGAGCGGCGACCACGGTGTTGTCGGCCGACCGGTAGAGCACCACCGCCTGCGACAGCAACGTGATTGCCGCTGGCTGGGTGCCGACCTCGACGCTGCGAGCTACGGCATACCACGAGTTGCGGAGATACTCGTTGTTGCACAGCACGTTCTGATTCATGGTCGCAAGCGTAGCCACGTGGCAATCTTGGTCTGACCATCAGTCCAAATGTGCTCCGCTCGCGCCACGCTGATAGCCCTACGTGTTCAGATCTACTATGGTCTGACCATCAGTCCAACACGGACATTCAGGGGGAGGAATCAATGACTACACGCAAGGTACTCATCAGTGGAATGGCAATTGCCGCGATCGTGCTCGCGTCGTGCGGTAGCGACAAGAAGGCCGACACCACCACGCCGGGCACCACGCCGGGCACCACGCCGCCAGCAGCGAGTCCGCCAGCAGCGAGTCCGCTCGACACCAACGGCGACGGCAAGGTCGTGTTCGGTATCGCCGCGGCCGGTCCTGCCGACGACGGCGCGTACTACCAGGCCGCTGTCGACACTGCGAAGGAACTGTCGGAGGAGAACGGCTTCGAGCCGCCCATCGTTGTCGACAACATCCAGGCTGCCGACGCGGCCACCGCGCTGGCCGACCTCGCTCAGCAGGGCGTCGACGTGATCATCGTGGGTGCATCCGAGATCGCCGAGCCGCTTCCCAGCCTCATCGCCGAGTACCCCGACATCTTCTGGTACTGCAACTGCGGTGCCGGTTTCCCCGAAGATCCGGGCCTCGCGCAGAGCGTTGACAACGGCGGCGAGATCGGCTTCACCGCCGGCTTCGCCACCGGCCTCAAGCTGCAGGAATCGGGTGGAACCGACGCAGTGTTCATCGGCTGTTGCGACCTCGGCTTCGAAAAGCAGAGCTACCTCGCCTTCGAACTCGGTCTCCAAACGGTCGACCCGTCGTTCACCATGACCTACGTGCCCACCGGCGACTTCCCGTTCGACTTCGACAACACGGCCAACGCCGTAGCGGCGTTGCAGACGGCTGTCGACAACGGTGCCGACGCGGTGTACCCGTACCTCGGTGGTGCTCACCGTCCGGTAGTGCAGGCCGCGAACGAGGCGGGGCTCATCACGATGAGCGCCGGTTCGTCGTCGGTGTGCGACGCCGATGAGGAGCTCGACTACACGATCGCCGTCAAGTTCGATGGCGGCGACTACATCCGTGCAGTCATCGGCTCGATCATCGACGGCAGCTTCACCGAAGGCAGCATCAAAGAGTTCAAGGTCGGCGTCGATCCCGAGCCGGGTGCCGTCATCTGTGACGCCACAGCCGACGAGCAGGCAGCAATGGACGACATCTACGGCCGGGTGGCCGGGGGCGAGTTCGCGGCGGCCCTGGGTGCGATCGCCGGCGAGGCGTTTGCGGGCGGCTGACGTCGTCTCGTGACTTCCTACGAATCTCGTGACGCGGGCGGAGAGCTCAGCTCTCCGCCCGCTGTCGAGTTGATCGGCATCACCAAGTTCTTCGGCAAGGTCGCCGCGTGCGACCACGTCGACCTCACGCTTCGCAGCGGACGTATTCACGGCATCCTCGGCGAGAACGGTGCGGGCAAGTCGACGCTGATGAAGGTGCTCATCGGCCTGGTCGTTCCCGACTCGGGGCGCATCAGACTGCACGGCACCGACGTGCAGATCAAAGATCCCATCGACGCTGCGGCGCACGGCATCGGCATGGTGCACCAACACTTCTCGCTGGTCGAGGCACTCACCGTGTGGGAGAACGTCGCGCTCGGCGATGTCGGGCGCATGGATCGTCGCGCCGTGCGAGTGCGGGTGGGCGAGATCAGCGAGCAATACGGGCTGCACATCGATCCCGATGCGCGCATCGCCGACCTCACGGCCGGCATGCGCCAGCGGGTCGAGATCATCAAGTGCTTGCGCCGCGATCCCGAGGTGCTGGTGTTCGACGAGCCCACGTCGGTGCTTGCACCCTCCGAGTCGGCGTTCTTGTTCGAGGCGCTCCGGCGCGTGGTGAGCGAGTTCGGCAAGGCCGTGGCCCTCGTGAGCCACAAGCTCGGCGAGATCATGTCGGCCACTGACGATCTCACCATCATGCGCGATGGCAAGGTGGAAGCGTCGCACCCCACCGCCGGTAGCGACGCTGGGTCGCTGGCGCGCGCCATGGTTGGGCGCGAGGTGAAGCTGCGCGGAGTGTTGGCACCCGAACAGCACGGCCACGAACCGGCACCCGAAGCCCGCGATCACACCGGCAAGGTGCCGCTGTTGCGAGTGGTGGAAGCGACCAAACACGGTTCCGACGGACGCCTGCTGCTCGACCGGTTGTCGCTCGACGTGTACGCCGGCGAGATCGTGGGCGTGGCCGGCGTCGAGGGCAACGGCCAGCGCGCGTTGGGCGATCTGTTGTCGAGCCTGCTGTCACTCGACTCGGGCGGCATCGAGGTGCAGGGACGATCGGTTGCCACCGGTGTCGCCGGTGCCGTATCACGCGCAGGTGTTGCCGTCATACCCGAGGATCGCCACGCTTCTGGCTGTGTGCTCGACTTCTCGGTAGCCGAAAATCTGTTCATCACCGAGCCCGAGCTCGTGTCGCGTTTCGGCGTGCTCGATCGGCGTGCGATGCGTTCACGCGCAACCGAGCTCATCGAGCAGTTCTCGATCAGCTGCACCGGGCCCGACGCGCCGATGTGGTCGCTGTCGGGTGGTAATCAACAGCGCGTGGTGATGGCCCGCGAGCTGTCTCACGACCCCAAGGTGCTGGTGGCGGCGCAGCCGACACGCGGGCTCGACGTCGGTGCGATCGAGTACATGAGCGAGCAGTTGCGGGCAGCCGCGCAGGGTGGCGCAGGCGTGCTACTCATCTCTACCGAACTCGAAGAAGTCATCGATCTGTCCGACCGCATCATTGTCATCTCCAAGGGTCGCATCGTGGGCGAGATGTTGTCGTCGGCCGTCGATGTCGAACGGCTTGGTCTGCTCATGACGGGAACGGTTGTCGCGCATGAGTGAGATCGGCACCACCGCGATCGACGAAGCCCCCGACGAAATCGCGGCGTCCGCCCGGCTTCGTTCACGCTTCGGCACCACGTCAGAAGTGGTCGGGCTCTACGCCATTTGCATCTCCGGCGCCCTCGTTTTGGCAGCCATCGTGGTGGCCGCAACCGGCGGGTCGTGGGGCAACGTGTTCACTGCCATCATCGACGGCAGCGTCCGCAAACCGGGGCGTATCGGCCTCACCATCGGTGTGGCGACGCCGATGCTGATGGTGGCGCTCGGCACCATCGTCAGCGGTCGGGCAGGCCTCGTGAACATCGGGCAAGAAGGCCAGCTCGTGATGGGCGCAGCCTTCGCGGCCTTCGCCGGATCGCGCATCGAAGGACCGGGGCCGCTGGCACTGTTGATGTCGATCCTGTTCGGCATCGTGGGTGGTGCGTTGTGGGCCGGTATCGCCGGCATCCTGCGCTACTGGCGCAAGGTGCCCGAGGTGCTCAGCACATTGCTCATGGGCGCAATCGCCGCCAACTTCATGGGCTACGGCCTGCGGAACACGTGGCTGTTGCTCGCCCCTGCCTCGGGTCGCGCCAATCGCAATCAGGTCAGCGAGCCGCTTCCTGCCAACATGCGCATTCCCCGCGTCACGGTGTTCGGCAACGAGTTTCCGATTTCGGCGATCATTGCCGTGTTGCTTGCGGTGGTGCTGTGGTTCGTGTTGGGGCGCATGGTGGTGGGCTTCCGTTTGGCGATGCTCGGCCGCAACCCTGGCACGGCCAAGCGCGCCGGGGTCAGCGAGCGTCGCTATGGCGTCGGCGCGATGTTCGTCTCGGGAGGCTTCGCCGGACTCGCCGGTGGATTGATGCTCGCCGGGGGAGACTTCGGGAACTACCAGCTCGTCGCCAACTTCGGGGCGGGTATCGGTTTCGCCGGACTGCTCGCCGCACTGGTGGCTCGACAGCGCGTGCTGGTGGCGATCTTCGTTGCATTCGTGTTCGGCTGTCTGCGCACAGGGTCGGGGTTTCTGCGGGCCACGGGCGTGTCGGGCCGCATTGCCGACGTTGTTCAGGGGCTGCTCGTGTTGTCGCTGTTGTTGCCGCCCGCACTGCTGTACCTCCGCGAGCGCCGCCGCGCCCTCGCCGCGTCGAGCGTGAGGGTCTGATGGGCAACTTCTGGCATGCACTCGGTGAACTGGCCACCAACGAGAGCACCTACCGCAACGCAATCATCGCCGCCGTGGTGCTGTGGATTGCGGCATCTGGCGAACTCGTCGCCGAGAAGGCCGGCACCATCAACATCTCGCTCGAAGCGATGATGCTGGGCGGCGCCTTCGCCGGTGCCGTTGGTCAGCACGCCCTGCACTCGGTGTGGCTGGCGCTGATCCTCGCCATGCTGGCCGGGCTCGCCGTGGCGTGGGTGCAGGCCAACATGAGCCATCGGCTGCCGGCCGATCAGTTCGTGGTCGGCCTTGTGCTCAACGTGCTCGTGCTCGGCATCGTGGGCTTTCTCACCAGCGCGATCGATCCGCAGTCGCAGGTGGTGAAGCGGTTCTCGCTGCCGCTCATCTCCGACATCCCATTGCTCGGGCCCGCACTGTTCGATCAACCGTGGGTGCTGTACCTGGCGTACCCCATCGTGCCGATGGTGTGGTGGCTGCTGTATCGCACCCGGTGGGGTCTCGAGGTGCGTGCGATCGGTGAAGACCCCAACGCCGCCGACGTGTCGGGCCTCGACGTCAACCGCATCCGCCGCCAGACGATCTATCTCACCGGCCTGCTCGCCGGCCTGGCCGGTGGCTACTTCTTGTTTGCCCGCGCCGGACGCTTCGAAGATTCGCTCATCGGCGGTCGTGGCTACATCGCGATTGCGGCAGTCATCTTCGGCGGCTGGACACTGAAGGGCACGTTGTCGGGTTGCATCGTGTTCGGCCTGGTCGCCTCGTTCGCGCTCAGCATCCCTGCGCTCGGATTCAAGTCGATCGATCAGTCGTTCCTCGCGATGGCGCCCAATGTGGTCACCATCGTGGCGATGGCCCTGTTCGCCACACGCGTCCGCCAGCCGGCGGCGCTTGCGCGCCCATTCATCCGGGGTCTGAAGTGAGGGGTCTGAAGTGAAGCGCCTTGCAGTGAGATCCGCACGATGAAGGCGATGCGCTACGAGCACACCGGCGGCGCCGAGGTGCTGCACTACGTCGACGTGCCCGACCCCACCCCCGGCGCTGCCGACGTGGTGGTGCGGGTCGAGGCGTGCGCACTCAACCGGCTCGACGTCGTACAGCGCAACGGGTGGTTCCATCTGCCGCTGTTCGCGCTGCCGCACATCGCTGGCATGGATGTAGCCGGCACTGTGGTGGCGATCGGCAGCTCGGTCGACACCGTTGCCGTTGGCGATCGGGTGGTGATCGATCCGTCGCTGGCGGGCGTGGCCGAAGGCTCGAAGCTCGCCGGCATGGGCGACCTACACGGCGAGCTCGGCATCATCGGAGCCACGGTCGACGGTGGGTACGCCGAGCTGTGTCTCGCCCCTGCGAGCCACGTCTACCCCGTTCCCGACGACATGCCCATCGAGCACGCCGCCACGTTCCCCACGTGCTACCTCACCGCATCGCATGCGCTGTTCGAAGTCGGCGAGTTGCAGGCAGACGAGACGTTGCTCATCCACGCCGCTGGGTCGGGCTTGTCGGTCGCCGCTATTCATCTCGCCAAGCACGCCGGGGCAACCGTGCTCGCCACCGCCGGCACCGACGCGAAGTGCGAGCAGGCATTGGCAGGCGGCGCCGACCACGTGCTCAACAACCGCACGGGCGATGTAGCGGGGTGGGCGCGCGAGGTCACCGACGGCCGGGGTGTGCGCATGGTGCTCGACCACGTGGGTACAGCGTTGTTCGGGCAGTCGTTGTTCGCGCTCGGCCAGGGTGGTCGGCTGGTGAGCTGCGGCAACTCGTCCGGCGACGCAGCCACCATCCCGTCGCTCGGCTACCTGTTCCACTCGGGTATCAGCATCACCGGCTCCGACGCGTATCGTCCCGACGAGTTCGCCCCGGCGTGGCGTACCTTCTGCGAGCAGCGCTTCCCGGTGGCCATCGACTCTGAGTATCAGCTTGTCGATGCGGCCATCGCGCAGGACAAGATGCTCGCCAGCCACTTCTTCGGCAAGATCCTGTTGGGACCTTGAGGCCACTGTGATCGAGCCGCGAGACGCCCCGTATCCCGAGCTCAAGAAGCGCCACACGATGACGCACACGGGCAGGCCGTACACCGATTTCAAGCCGCCGCCGGCCGCGCCGGTGTGGGCCGCGATCGACGGATTCGGTCGCTACCACCTGCTGCTCGCCGCGCTCGAGCTCGGAGTGTTCGACGCATTGCAGTCGTCAGGGCCCTGCCCGTCGGCGGCATTCGCGGGGCGCCTCGAAGCGTCGGCGCCGCATGTGCGCGCACTGCTCGACGGCCTGGTGGTGATGGGTTTGCTCGACCAAGTCGGTGGCCTGTACGACCTGAACGACACGGCTCGCCGCTATCTCGTCAGCGACGGACCCGCCTCGATGGCCGACCTCATTCCCGTGGCCCCTGGTCCGCATGACAACTGGCGCCAACTCGCCAACACGATCCGCACCGGGCGGCCATCTACCCCGATCGACGACGACCCCGCCGCGTTCTACGTGCCACTGGTAGAGGGAACGTTCACCACCATGTTGCGGTGCGCCAGCCGTGCCGATCTGAAGATGCGCTACTCCACCACCCCCGCCGCGCGCGTGCTCGACCTGGGCGCTGGCGGTGCACCGTGGACGATCGCCATGTTGCAGGCGTGCCCCGAGGCAACGGCCACCGTGAACGACTTCGACGCGGTGCTCGACGTGGCTCGGCGCACGACCGCTCTGCACGGTGTGATCGAACGCTGCACGTTCCGCGCGGGCAACTACTTCGACATCGAGATCGAAACGGGCGCGTACGACATCGCGGTGCTCGGCCACGTGTGTCGTGCCGAAGGGGCGGCCGGCGCGAAGCGGCTCATCGAGCGCGCCTTCGCGTCGCTCGCGCCGGGCGGTCGCCTGGTTCTTGCCGACTACTTCTGCGACCCCGAGCATCGAGTGAACTCGCACGCGGTGCTGATGGGTGCGACGATGATGGCGAGCACTCTCAACGGGTTCACCTACACCACCGACGAGTTCGGAGAGTGGCTGCGGTCGGCCGGCTTCGTCGACCTACGGCTCATCGAACCGATCGGGTTCCAGACGTGCATCGTCGCCACCGGCCCACGCGAACGGAGCTTCGAATGAGCACCCCAAGGGAGACTGACGGCCTGGTGCCGTACAGCGAGTCGCCGATGCTGCAACCCTGGGAGGCCTACGACCCTGAGCTGTTCGAGACCGAGATGGTGCGCGTGTTCGGCCGTTCCTGGGTGTGGCTCGGCGACACCGACGATCTGCAACAGCCGGGCGACTTCATCACCGGTCAGATCGGCCTGCAGCAGGTCGTCGTGGTGCGTTCCGACGACGGCGGTGTGCAGGGCTTGCTCAACACGTGTCGCCACCGCGCCGCCGCAGTGGTGAGCGAACCGGCCGGCAACTGCGGGCACTCGCTGACCTGCCCGTATCACAACTGGGCCTACAACCTCCATGGGCAACTCGTCGGCATCCCCGACCGCGTGCGCATGTATCCCGACGGCGTCGACATGGCCAACCTCGGCCTGGTGCCGATCCGCATCGAGGTGGCATGGGGCAAGCTGGTGTTCGGCTGTCTTTCGCATCGCGCACCGACCTTCCGCGAGTGGATCGCCCCGTTCGCCGAGCGGTACGACAGCTACCAGTTCGACACGTTCACTCGCTATCCACGTGAACTGAACCAGGAGTACCCGATCAACTGGAAGGCGTTCGTCGAGAACTCGAACGACGACTACCACGTGCGGTTCGTGCACCGTCGGCTCAACTCGCAGCGTCGGTCGCTCGATACCGAGGTGCGGTTCGAGGGCCGCACGTGCAGCGGCTACAAACCCCACCCGCCGTCGTACGACACCACCGGCAACCGCGCCGACTTGTCGGCCGAAGTGCTGGGTGGGCACTACGCCGACTTCATCTACCCCAATCTCACGCCGTTGCCGTACCCGACGATGCTCATCATGGTGCGCGCCGACCCGCTCGCACCCGCTCGCACCCGGCTCGTGTCACGCATCTACGGCCGTGATCGCACCGCCGACGAGCAGACCGACGATCTCGACAACCTCGAGGTGACGAATCGGGAGGACACCGACATGGTGACGCAAATCATGCGCAATCTGCGTTCACCGTTCTACCGGGTCGGACCACCCAGTACCTGGGAGGCTCGCGCTGCGCACGTGATGCAACTCATCCGCGCCGACGTCGCCACCCCCCTCGCCCCCGACGAGTTCGAACTCTGGTCGTGAGTGGTCGCTGAGC
>JAYTNH010000181.1:0-4087 GCA_043748395.1 Ilumatobacteraceae bacterium
TCGGCGATGTACACCAACAACACTGCGAACTCGACCGATCGGAACCCGCCCTGGGGCAGGTCGAGCAGCGTGCCGAACACACCAGCCACCACTGTGAGCACGGCAAGGAACCATGCAAACCTGGCGCGGCCGACCTGGCGCTCGAGCTGGTGACCGAACATCCAGAACACAGCGATACCGACGACGGTCCAGATGGTGGGCTCGTTGTACAACGGCCACGTGATGAGCCGCCATGCCTGACCGCCGCGCACCTTGTCGGGCAGCAGCGCCAGCGACAGCAGCGCGCTGGAGCTGGCGGCCCATACGAACATCGAAATGGCGACTGCGATCGCGACGAACGCGGTGGTGGTGATGTCGAGCGTGCCCACCCTGAACCACGGATCGTCGTGGTCGCGACGGCCTGGGAACGAGACAGAGAAGCGGCCGGTCACGGAACCCAACCCTACCGTGTGCGCCTGCGGCGTGGCCGTAAGCTGGACACCTCATGGTGACTCGACCACCCGCCGGAACCATTCCCGAGGGCCCGGGCTCGTACCAGTTCAAAGACGAGCTCGGCCGGGTCATCTACGTGGGGAAGGCTTCGAACCTTCGGCAGCGTCTCTCGAACTACTTCCAAGACCCGCGCAACATGCACGTGCGCACGGCCCAGATGGTGGCCACGGCTGCGACAGTCGAGTGGATCGAGGTTCGTAACGAGGTCGAGGCACTCATGCTCGAGTTCAGCCTCATCAAGCAGCACCGACCGCGCTTCAACATCCGGTTGCGCGACGACAAGAGCTACCCGTTCCTGGCAGTGACACTCGACGAAGAGTTCCCCCGTGCGCTGGTGATGCGCGGCCGCAAGCGCAAGGGCACGCGCTACTTCGGGCCATATGCGCATGCTTACGCCATCCGCGACACGCTCGACCTGCTGTTGCGCAGCTTCCCCATCCGCACCTGTAGTCCTGGCAAGTTCAACGAACACCATCGCTCGGGTCGACCTTGTCTGTTGTTCCACATCGAGAAGTGCAGCGGGCCGTGCGTTGGCGAGATCGACGATGCCGCGTACCGACAGTTGGTCAGTGAACTGTGCGACTTCCTCGACGGCGACACCGACGAGATCGTGAATCGCCTCGACGCCGACATGAAGGGTGCGGCGAAAGACCTCGATTACGAACGCGCGGCACGCTTGCGCGATCGCTTGTTCGCGGTGCAGCGAGCCATCGAGAAGCAGCAGATGGTGGGCGAACGCAACGAAGACATCGACGTGATCGGGTTGGCCGAAGACGAACTCGAGGCAGCGGTGCAAGTGTTCTACGTACGCAAGGGGCGGGTGGTCGGTCGGAAGGGCTTCGTGATCGACAAGGTCGAGGATCTCTCGCCAGGGGGCCTCGTCGATCGCATTCTCGAGGAGCTCTACGGAGACGAACCTCCGCTGGGTGTTCCCAAGCAGGTGCTGGTGCCGGTCGACTCCGAAGATCAACACACCTACGAAGAATGGCTCACGCATCTGCGTGGCAGTCGCGTGCAGGTTCGAGTGCCGCAACGCGGCGACAAGCGCGATCTGCATGAGACGGTCACCCGCAATGCGAAAGAAGAGTTCATGCGTCATCGCCTCAGGCGGGCGGGCGATCACAACGCCCGTAGCCGTGCGCTCACCGAGCTGCAAGATCTGCTCGGTCTGCCCGAGGCGCCGCTGCGAATCGAGTGCTACGACATGGCGCATCTGCAGGGCACCGACTACGTGGGCTCCATGGTGGTGCTCGAAGACGGGCTGCCCAACAAGCGCGAGTACCGGCGCTTCAAGGTGAAAGACGTGCCCGGCAACGACGACTATGCGGCCATGCGCGAGGTGCTCACCCGCCGCCTCACGGCGTACCTCGTCGAGCGTGATCAGCCGCTCGACGACGAGTTGGCCGACGGGGCGCCGCGCCGAACCCGCAAGTTCAACTATCCGCCGCAGCTCCTGCTCGTCGACGGCGGCAAGGGGCAACTGGCCGTGGCCGAGCAGGTGGTCGCCGAGCTGGGTCTTGCCGACGAGATACCGGTGGCCTCGCTCGCAAAACGGTTCGAGGAAGTGTTCGTCGGCGGCAGTCGCGAACCGGTCGAGGTGCCCCGGGGTAGCGAGGCGCTGTTCATGTTGCAGCGCATCCGCGACGAGGCGCACCGCTTTGCGAACTCGTTCCACCGCGAACTGCGCGGCAAGCGCATGACGGTGAGTGCTCTCGATGGCATCCCTGGTCTGGGGGAGTCACGCAAGAAGCGGCTCACGCAGGTGATGGGTGGCGTCAACGCGGTGAAGCGTGCCGACCTCGCCGATTTGAAGGCACATACCTTCTTGCCCGATGCCGTAGCCGAAGCGATCTACGCCAAGTTCCACCCGACGCTGTGAGCCGACAAGCGATACCAACGTGCCCGACGCTGGCGCCGATTATCAACGACCGGTTGAGATGTGCCGCCAGCGTGACGGCGTCAAGCGAAGGCTGAGGCGATCTCGGCGTGGAAACGGGCGAACGCGTCGGAGCGTTCAGCGCGGCTGGCACCCAAGGTGAAGTCGGGTATGGCGAGTTCGTCGACGCCGAGGTCGTGGTACTTGCCGACGATGTCGATGAGCTCGGCCGGTGATCCCACGATCGAGCGGCCTGGGGGCGCAAACTGGCTGACGGCCGATTTCGCGGCATCGCTGTCGGTGATGAACACGAGCGCCTGAGTCGATCGGCGCACGGTTGCAGGGTCGCGCTCGACCGAACTGCAGGCGATACCGAACGCTGCTGTGCGCTCGGCCACGAGCATCGGGTCGCCCCACGTGTTCCATTCGTCGGCCCACCGTGCTGTGAGCCGCATCATCCGCGGGCTGCCGGTGCCCACCAAGATGGGCAGCGGGCTTTGCACCGGCTTGGGCTCGAACGGTGCATCGTGCAACTGGTAGCGCGAGCCCTCGAACGTGACGCGTGGTTCGTTGAACAGGCGGTGGATCACCTCGATCGCCTCGGCGAAGCGGGTGACGCGTTCGCCGGGGGCGGGCAACTCGAAGCCGTAGGCGCGATGCTCGTTGACTTGCCACCCGGCCCCGATGCCGAGCACGGCGCGGCCTGCGCTGAGGTGATCGACCGTCACCGCGCGCTTGGCAAGCACAACGGGGTGATGAATGGTCACAGGCGACACCATCGAGGTGAGCCTGATCGTGGGAACGGCCGTGGCTACACCGGCGAGCACTGTCCAACACTCGAGCGCTGGCTCTGCGCTCGCAACGTCGTCGTCGGTCTGGGGCATGAAGTGGTCGGCGTACCACAGGGCGTGCCAGCGGTTGTCGTGTACGAATCGAGCGCGTTCGAGCACCTCATCCCAGGGTCGTTCGTACGAAGGCCAGATCGAGAAGCGCATGCGATGACCGTAGCCTCAGCACGATGCCGAACGAACCTGGTGCCGACGACCTGTGGGAGACCCACGCCGAGTGGTGGATCGACGGTTTCACCGACGGCGCCGACCCGGAGTACGAAGAGCAGATCATGCCGATGGCGGCAGCCGAACTGGCTGGAGCGCGTCGGGTGCTCGACATCGGCTGCGGTGACGGGCAGGTCAGCCGCCTGGCGGTGAACCTCGGCGCCGATCTGGTGGTGGGTGTCGACCCCACATGGAACCAGGTGCGCATTGCGGCCGAACGCGGTGGGGGAGCCACCTTCGCAAAGGCTGGCGCAGCAGGGCTGCCATTCGCGGCCCGCACGTTCGACGCGGTGGTTGCGTGCCTGGTGTTCGAACACATCCGCGATGTCGATGCAGCCATCGCCGAGGTGGCCAGAGTGCTCGAACCCGGCGGGCGGTTCTGCTTCTTCCTCAACCACCCACTGCTGCAAACGCCGAACAGTGGGTGGATCGACGACCAGGTGCTCGACCCGCCCGAGCAGTACTGGCGCATCGGCCCCTACCTCGTCGAGGACGAAACCATCGAGGAGGTCGAGAAAGACGTGTTCATTCCGTTCATCCACCGTCCGCTCAGCCGCTACCTCAACGCCCTCGCCGACAACGGGCTCATGCTCGAACGGATGAACGAGCCTGCACCGCCCGCCGGCTTTTTGGCCCGCGCGGCCGAGTACGCAGCCGCCGCGAC
>JAYTNH010000182.1:0-5179 GCA_043748395.1 Ilumatobacteraceae bacterium
GTACGAACCGCTTCGATCAACGCCATCACTTCTTCGGTCGTGACGACCGCTTGCAGATCGTTCATCGCCGTGTTGCTGCCGTGGGTCTGCACGATGCCCAGTTCGGCCTGGCGATCCGGGTAGCCGAGCGACAGTCGCATCAGGAAGCGGTCGAGTTGGCTCTCGGGCAGGCGATACGTGCCCTCCTGCTCGACCGGGTTCTGGGTGGCGATGACCATGAAGGGCTCGGGCAGCATGTGGCTGGCGCCATCCGCGCTGACCTGTCGTTCCTCCATTGCCTCGAGCAGTGCTGACTGCGTCTTCGGTGACGCCCTGTTGATCTCGTCGGCCAGCACGATGTTGGCGAACAGCGGGCCGGGCTGGAACACGAACGACTCGCTCGACCGCTGGTAGATGCTCACGCCGACGAGGTCGGCCGGCAACAGGTCGGGGGTGAACTGCACGCGCTTCCAGGTGCAGTCGATTGAGGCCGCAAGCGCCTTGGCAAGGCTGGTCTTGCCCACCCCGGGTACGTCCTCGATGAGGAGGTGCCCTTCCGCGAGCAGGCAGATCACCGCCATGTCGACTGCCGCCGACTTGCCATGGACCACGCTGGACACGTTGGCCGTGATCGCATCGAACAGCGAAGCGAACGTCGGGTTTGGGGGGCTCTGTAGGGCCGTCACACGACGAAGGGTAGACGGCGGTGGAGCGGTCGGTGTGTCGGGCGAGTACCGTCGGCCTTGTGACGAGGTGCTACTTGGCGGTCGATGTCGGCGGTACCAAACTTGCCGCTGGCGTCGTCGACGAGTCCGGAAAGGTGCTGGTACGCGACCGTGTCGCCACTCCGCAACGCGATGTGTGGCCGGCGTTGGCAAGGCTGGTGAGGCGAGTGCTGGCGGCCGCGCCCGAGCGGCCGATCGGATGTGGCGCCGGCTGCGGAGGTCCGATCAACAAGATCGATCGCACCGTAACGCCCCTGCACCTCCCGAGTTGGGTGGCGTTCCCGCTTGCCGACGAACTCGAGTCGTTGGTGCAAATGCCCACGGTGGTCGACAACGATGCAAAGGCGCTGGCACTGGGTGAGGCCTGGTGTGGTGCCGCGGTCGGCGTCCGCGACTTCATCGGCGTGGTGATGGGCACCGGTGTGGGCGGCGGAATCGTGAGTGGTGGTCGGCTGGTACAGGGCCGGCTGTCAAACGCCGGCCACATCGGCCACGTAGTGGTTGAGCCCGACGGCCGGCCATGTTCGTGTGGTGGCTTCGGGTGCCTCGAGGCATACTGCGGCGGCCCGGCGATCGAGGCCGAGACAGGGCGTCCGCCCGCCAGGGCCCCAATCGCGATCATCGAACGGACCGGACTGTTGACGGGCCGCGCGCTCGCAACCGTCGGAGCCATCTGCGATCTGCGGCTCGCGCTCATTGGCGGCTCGGTGGCGCTCGGTTTCGGTGAGCCATTCTTCACCGCTGCCCAATCCGAGCTCGACCAGCGAGCCAGACTGTCGTTCACGAGTGGCTTCCAGGTTCGCCCAGCCGGGCTCGGTGCGCTGGCGCCGTTGGTCGGCGCTGCGGCCTTGGCGCACAGTATGAACGAATAGCGGTAGCGGGTCGGCTTGTCGGCAAGGTACCGCGCGGTAACCTGTGCTCATGCGTCCCATGTACACCCCTGAAGCCGAGAGCTACCGCGAAAAGGTACAGGCCTTCCTCGCCGAGAAGTTGCCCATCAACTGGGGTGGCATCGGCAAGCTCGAAGGTGACGAACTCACCCAGTTCGTCACCGAGTGGCGGGCCACGCTCTACGAGAACGGCTATCTGGCCACAGGGTGGCCGGTCGAGTACGGCGGCGCTGGGCTCACCGCGCTCGAGCAGGTGCTCATCGGCGAAGAGTTCGCCAAGGCGGGCGTACCGACAGGTGGCCCCAACGACGTGTTCGGCATCCAGATGCTCGGCAACACCTTGTTGCAGTGGGGCACCGAGGAGCAGAAGCAGCGCTATCTGCCGCGCCTGCTCAGTGGCGAAGACGTCTGGTGTCAGGGCTACTCCGAGCCCAATGCTGGTAGCGACTTGTCGAACCTGGGCCTCAAGGCGCAACTCGACGGCGACCAATGGTTGCTCAACGGCCAGAAGATCTGGACCTCGGCAGGTCATCTCGCAGATCACATCTTCACCCTCGCCCGCACCGATCCCGATCTGCCCCGCCACAAGGGCATCTCGTTCCTGCTCGTCGATATGCGCCAGCCCGGCATCGAGGTTCGCCCGATCGCCATGATCTCGGGTGAGAGCGAGTTCAACGAGGTGTTCTATACTGACGCCACCACCGCGAAAGATGAAGTAGTGGGCGGCGTGAACAACGGTTGGGCTGTCGCCATGACCCTGCTCGGTTACGAACGCGGAGAAGCCGCTGCCACCCTGCCCATCCGCTTCCAGGCCGAGCTCGACCGCCTGTTCTTACTCGCCAAAGAGCGTGGACGCACCGACGATCCCACCATTCGGCAGCGTTTGGCCTGGTGCTACGGTCAGGTGCAGATCATGCGGTTCAACGGCATGCGAGTGCTCACCCGCTTCCTCGCCGGCCATCACCCTGGCCCAGACGGCGCGATCTCGAAGCTGTACTGGAGCGAATACCACAAGGTGGTCACCGAGTTGTCGATCGACATCATCGGCGCCGATGCCATGGTGCCGACGGGCCGCAAGCCGTCCAGCGCGTTTCAAGCCGACGATGCAGGGGCGCCCAACAGCTCCGGCAGTTGGGTGGGCACATTCCTCAACGCCCGCGCCGGCACCATTTACGCCGGCTCCTCGCAAGTGCAGCGCAACATCATTGGCGAAATGGTGTTGGGGCTACCCAAAGAGCCTCGCGTCGAAGCATCGGATCAACGCTGAAGCTGCGCGACCTCTGGCGAATCGCGTCGACGCTGGTTCGGCACCCTTCGTTGTGGGGCAGCGCGATGCGGGTCTGGCGGCGCACAACACCGCAGTCGTGGTGGAGCCGTCGTCCGTTCTTGCCGGTTCCGTCACGCGAGTACGTCCGGTTCAGGCTCGTGACGCAGTACGGCTCGGCCGATCATCGCATCGCCGCCGAAGATGTGCTGAACTACCTGGCGTGGTGCAAGCGACACGACGACGCGCTCACGCGATGAGGCGGCCCAGCCATGGGTGAGTTCAGGGCAACGCCGCCCAATTCGGCGGGCTCGTCGCGAACGGCTCGTTAGGGTCTGCTCGTATGAGAAGCGCGCTGGTACTCAATGCGACGTACGAGCCGCTGTCTGTAGTTTCGTCGCTGCGCGCGGCGTGCCTCGTTCTGGCCGACAAAGCCGACGTGGTCGAAGACGATGGCACATTCTTGCGGTCGGCAAATCTGTCGGTTCCCAACCCACTTGTCATTCGGCTGCGTTACGTCGTCAAGGTGCCCTATCACCGCCGAACAGCCATGTCACGTCGCGCCGTGTTTGCTCGCGACGAACACCGGTGCCAGTACTGCGGCGGGCTCGCCGACTCGATCGATCACATCGTGCCGACGTCGCGCGGTGGCATGCACGTGTGGGAGAACGTGGCAGCGGCGTGTCGACCCTGCAACCTGCGCAAGCGCGATCGAACTCCCGACGAAGCGGGTATGGACCTGTTCCGTCCCGCTCACGCGCCGCGCGAGCTGGCATGGGTGGCAATCTCGGTTCCCCGGGTTCCCGATGCCTGGAAGCCATACCTCGCCCGCGCGAGCTGACTCGACGTGAGTACACCGTGGGTGATCGAGCAGCATCGTGGCGACGCGGCGGCATTCCACGAACGCGAGCCCGAGTGCACCCGTGCCGCATGGTCGTTCGAGGTCGATCGGCCCACGTTGGTGCTCGGCTCTGCCCAGCCCGCCGACTCGGTGAATCGCAGGGTGGCTGACGCCCTGGATGTACAGGTCGTGCGCCGGCGCAGTGGTGGTGGAGGTGTGCTGTTGATTCCTCACGAGTTCGTGTGGCTCGATGTGGTGGTGCCCGTCGGCGACACGCTGTGGCACGACGACATCGGCCTCGCCACGCACTGGGTGGGTGAGTTGTGGCAGCAGGTGCTCGCCGACGCCGGCATTGCGAGCACCGTGCATCGGGGCGCGCTGGTGTCGTCGCCATGGTCAAGACAGGTCTGCTTCGCCGGCCTGGGGCCGGGTGAGGTCGTCGCCGCGCACCGCAAGTTGGTCGGCATCTCACAACGCCGCACCCGGTCGTGGCTGCGGTTGCAGACCATGTGCCACCTGCGCTGGCGTCCCGAGCTTGTCGCCGCCCTGGTCGCTTACCACGCGCCGGCGGCCTCGGAGATCGGTTCCATCGTCGGCTGCATCGACGTGGAAGCCGTCGACCTGCTCGACGCCTTGATCACCCGCCTGGCGGAGCGCTAACCCACGCGAAGTCCTGACGCTCAGGCCCAAGACGGCGTCGTACGTCAGGAGTTCCCCGAAAAACACCACGAAATGGGGAGGAGTGGTTGACAATGGGGAAAAATGGGGCAAGACTGTCACCCGGCAGGGGACCACTGGCATGGAAGGGGGGGTGACGCGGAGTGTTGTTCGTCGGGGCAGTCGACCGTCAACTCGACGAGAAGGGCCGTGTCGCCTTGCCGGCCCAGTTCCGCGCGCACTTGGGCGAGCAGTGCTATCTGGTCAAGGGCCTCAACAAGTGCGTGAACATCATGTCGACCGCCGACTTCGAACGGGTCGCACTCGAGCTACGCGACCGCGTCGACCGCGGCGAAGCCGATCTCAACCACCAGCGGGCGCTGGCCTGGAGCGCCACACTGGCCAACATCGACAAGCAGGGCCGCGTGCTGCTGGCCGACAAGCTGCGCGAGTACGCAGGCATCGGCGATGACCAGCAGGTGGTCGTGGCCGGCAACCTCGATCGTCTCGAGATCTGGGCGCCGAGCCGCTTCAACCGAGTGGACGCGGCTGGCACCACCGGCATGGCCGGAGACATCGACGACGAGTTCGACGACCCGCGTGAGCCGGTGCCGTCGTGAGCCACAACCCAATCAGCGACAACCCAATCAGCCACAACCCAATCAGCCACAACCCAACGGGTAACGGAGCCACAACCACAGAAAGGGGAGCGAGACAGCATTGCGACCGGCAGGGCTCAACCTGTCCGAGTCACCACCGATGACCGAGCGACCATTTCATCATCTCCCCGTGATGGTGGAGGAAATCGTCGCTGTGTTCGAGC
>JAYTNH010000183.1:0-3452 GCA_043748395.1 Ilumatobacteraceae bacterium
GGCCACGGCTCGACGCGCGCACCGCGCACCTGCAGTTCGGGAAGCGGCAGCGACAGCGGGCGCAACAACTCCTCGAAGTACCGCACCGGCTCGAGGCCGAGCCGGTCGAACAGGTGGTGGGCCGAGGTGACGTAGTCGTACGCGTCGGTGCGGATGAACTTCGGTAGGTCATTGCCAGACGACAACAGCTGTTCGCGCGCCCGTGGCACTGCCCACTGCATCAGCGCCCGACCGACGCCGATGCCGCGGTGCGCGGGGTCGACCTGGCCGAAGATGTATGCCCGCTCCAGCGCGACGTCGGAGGGCAGGTGCAGGGTGTACGCGTACCCCACCAACGTGTCGGCAACGGTGGCGATGCGGGTGTCGGTGACAAGCACCACTTCGTCGTCGTCGAAGATCTCGTGGATCTCTTCGAGTTGCATGACGCGCGGCACGCCGTCGAATGCTTCCGACCGCTGATGCAACGCCAACACCGCACCGAACACCCGGGCGGTCACGGGCTGCAGCGAAATCTCGGGCATGCGCATCATCATGGCCGAGGCTGCGTCGCGTCCGGTAGCCGAATGCAACAGCTGACCGAACTGGGCTTCTTCGGTTTGGCGGGCGCGCCGAAGTCGCCCGCCGACCTCATCGACGAGTGCCGCGACGCCGAGGCGCTCGGGCTGGGGTCGGTGTGGCTGAGCGAGCGGTTCAACATCAAAGAGATCGCCACCATCTCGGGTGCGGCGGGCGCGAGCACCACATCGCTGGGCATCGCCAGCGGCGTCACCAACCACAACACCCGTCACCCCATCGTCACGGCCAGCTACGCCACCACCATGCATCGGCTCACCGGTGGTCGGTTCGCGCTTGGTCTCGGCCGTGGCATGGATCGCTTGTTCGACGCCTTCGGCCTGCCGCGCATCACCACCGCGCAGATGGAGGACTTCGCAGGACTCATGCGCCGGCTGTGGCACGGCGACGTGGTGGTGGGCCACGACGGACCAGCAGGTAAGTGGCCGGTACTCGCGCTCGACCCCGACTTCCGTGAAGACATCCCGCTGGCACTCAGCGCTTTCGGGCCGCAGAGCCTGCGCCTTGCCGGTCGGGCATTCGACGCTGCGCTGTTGCACACGTTCTTCACCGACGAGACGCTGCAGCGCTGCGTCAGCACCGTACGCGCGTCGGCCGAGCAGGCTGGTCGCGACCCTGCGTCGGTGCGCGTGTGGAGTTGCTTCGCGGTGGTGGGCGACTGGATCTCGCCAGAGCTCAGGTTGAGCAAGACCGTCGGCCGCATGGCCACCTACCTGCAGGCCTATGGCGACCTGATGGTGCGTACCAACCAGTGGGACCCTGCAGTGCTGGCAGCGTTCCGAGCCGACCCGGTGGTGGCAGGCTTCCGGGGCGCGATCGACGCCAAGGCCACCACCACCGAACTCGAACACGTCGCCACGCTCATCCCGCCCGAGTGGCTCGCTCCTGCGGCAACGGGAACCCCCGAGCAATGCGCGGCAGCAGTGCTCCGTCAGTTCGATTTGGGGGCCGACAGTGTGATCTTGCACGGCGCGAGCCCGACCGAGTTGGCTCCTGTGCTCACGGCGTATCGGGCGATGCGGCCCGCCGGCAGGTTCGATCACCTCGGCGCCAACCCCGGTGCGTGAGCACTACAGTGCGACGCCATGCCCACAGGTTCCGCAACCATCACCATCGACCGATCGCCCGCCGACGTGTTCGCCGCCATCTCCGATGTCACCCGTACCGGCGAATGGAGCCCAGAATGCACCGCAGGACGCTGGACCGCCGGAGCAACCGGACCCGCTGTGGGCGCCAAATTCGAAGGCGACAACAAGGCGGTCATCGCCGGTCGCACCATCAAGAAGTGGACCACCACGTCGGAGGTCACCGCCTGCGTGCCCGGCGAGGTGTTCGAGTTCGTGGCCGAAGGACTCACTTCATGGCGCTACGAGTTCGCACCTGCCGGTTCGGGCACCACGGTGACCGAGTCGTACAGCTTCGAGGCCAAGGGCTTCATGCAGAAGTTCGTCTACGTCACGCTGCTGCGCCGCCCCAAGCAGATGGTGAAGGGCATGCAGCAGACCTTGGCACGCGTGAAAGCGGCACTCGAGGGCTGAGCCACCCGAGCGCCGCCTGCAGCGCCGTTACTTCTTGATGACCGTGATGGGTGTGACCACCACGGCTGTACCGGCCACGATGTCGGTCACCATGGTAGAGGTCACCGTCGATGCCTTCGGGGTCTTGCCCTGCACCGTGAGGGTGTAGCTCACCGAACCGCCGGGGGCTCCCGGGGTGGTGGTGATGTAGTAGGTGCCAAGGGGTGCGCCGACGATCTGCTCGCCACCAGTACCCGACTCGTTCTCGGCGCCCACGGTGAGGCCGTAACCGGGCGGAGCGTCGATCAGGCTGTCGGCCGGGTAGCTGTACGACACATCCTCGACGCCGTTGAGCCCGATCCACATCTGGAAGTTGCGGCTTGCCCCTGGCGTCACATCGCCGAACAGGTGCACGTTCCACTGCAGCACCAGCCATGAGTCGCCGCCGCCACTGAGCAACGCGGCGCGCACGCCGTAGGTGGCACCGCCTTCGAGGTCGGTCCAGTACGGGGCCAGCACCCCGTTCGGCGGAGCCGGATCGGGAAGTGTCTGCGGGAGGTAGTCGATGTCGGAGGCTGAACTGCTCCCGCCGAGCACTGCATAGCCGTTGGAGATCTGGGCGATGCTCGAATACGTCTTGCCGCCGAAGATGAAATCTGGCAAGCCGGCGTAGTTGATCGCTTCTTCATCACCGATCGGGTCGAGGGTGACACCGAACCCGGCGAGGTCAAGGTAGCCAGCCGAGCCTAGGTCGACCAGGTCGATCGCGGGAACAGCGTCGGACTTGCCGGCCAACACTACTGGGGCGGCTGTTGCCTTCGAGCCGCTCACCGTGGCGCCAACAGCGCTGACCAACTTCAGGCCGTTGCTGACCGACGATGCCACTTGAACCGTTGCGGCGCCGAACGAGTCGTTCGTGGCGGTGACGGTGCAGGTGGTGTTCTGCTGCTGCTTGATCGTGCCCAGTGCGCATGACTGTGCAAGCGTCACTGCTCCTTGTTGGTTGTAGAACGCAACCGGCAGATGGATGGACGGACCCTTGTTGGGCTTCAGCGTGATCTGACCGAAGTACTGGCCCGTTGGAGCATTGGACGTGATGGTGATGGCGAACGTCTGGCTCTTGCCCGGCTTGATGTTGCCATGGGAGGGCTTGACCTTGATGGTCGCACCCACGGGTGCCACCACACTGGCCTTGAAGTCGAAGTTCTTGTTCGTGACGTTGGTGGCGGTGCGAGTGACCGTGATGGTGCCCGGCATGATCGGCACATTCACGGACGGGGTGTTGACGTTGACAGCCGTCACCGGATCGGCACCGAGGAAGTACATATTGCTGGCCGATTCGTCGAAGACCACTCCGGCTGC
>JAYTNH010000184.1:0-3893 GCA_043748395.1 Ilumatobacteraceae bacterium
ACCTGGTCGCGCATCTCGCCGAAGCGGTGGTCGAGCACGCTCGCCAGGCTGACCTTGCGGTGGCGGTAGGCGTACGTGTTGGCCTCGCCGAGGAAACCGAAGTTGACGATCGCATCGAACTGGTGCAGCCACGCTCGCACCCGCTCGGGATCGCTGTCGTTGATGGCTGCGATCAGCTTCACCTGGGCGAACAGCTCGGTGTCCCACAGCTTGTGATCGGTGGCCTCCTGCAGCCCGACGCGGGTCATCTGCCACAGACCGAGGCCGCCGAGGCTCCACCAGAATGGAAGGTTGGCACGGTCGGCGAAGTCCTTGCCGTACGGGGCGACGGGTGCGTCCTCCAACTGCGCGTCGGTGTCGAGGTACACGCCGTGGCGCTCGCGCACCACGCTCTCCTGGTCGTCGATCGCGATGTCGACCAGTAGCTGCGGCGGGCGGTAGCGCAGCCCGGCTGCCAGGAAGGTGGCACCACCGTCGGTCTCAGACGTGTATTCGGCGGTGGTGTCGTCGAACAGGAACTTCGCCGAACCGAACGTGTCTTCGTCGAGCGACGACAGCTTGTCCTTCTTGTAGGTGCGGCCGCGCGGTGCGGTGTAGCAGCCGGCTTGAGTGTGTGCCGCCATGTCGAGCACGCACAGGTCGAGCGCCATCGCTGCGGCCTGCACCAGCTCGAGGTCGTCGGCCTGCTCGGCGAGCAGGTGCAACGGAGTGATGTTCTTCAGCATGTAGACGTTGCTGTGCCACTCGAAGAAGCCCAACTGGCCGCGCTCGTGCACCCACTCGAGAATGCCCTGCTTGGCGCGGGCCATGTGCTCGGCACCGGTGAGGCCTGTGACGGTGAACGTGTCGTCGGGGTATCGCTGCCCACCGAGATACTCGATGACATGGTTGATGATGATGTGGTTCTCGGACCAGTACCACAGGTTGTCGAGCCGCCCATCGGGCAGCGGGTCGTCGTAGCGATATCGGTTGTTGACGATGCGCTGTCGGACCGCCTCGATCACGTCGGGCGCGAGGCGGGTGTTGGTGGTGTCGCCCTGCCCCAGCGCCAACACCCAGTGCAGGTACATCATGTTGAAGTCGCGGGTGTCCTGCCACTCGTCGATGCGGGTGAAGGTGGGTGCAAACGACTCGACCGTGATGTCGTCGATGGCCCACGTGTAGTCGGGCTCGCGGGCTGCCCGGGCCAGGTGGGCTGCCACGCCGACCGGGCTGTCGACGTGCGGTTGCTGGGTGGCGAACTGCAAGTAGGCGGTGGCGCGCTGCTGGTAGATCGCCTCGTCCATCAACCCGGGGCTGCCCGGCGCAGCCAGCACTGTGGCAGCGGTGAGTGCGATCACCTCGGTGGTGGTGGTGGTGACGGCCTCGCTCGTGCTGGTGTTGTCGGGCACCGCTGTAGTGCGCGGTGCCACAGTGGTGTCGGCCGAGCCGCCGCCGCCGTCGCTGCAGGCGACCACCCCGACGGCGAGCGCGCCAGTCGACGCCAAGAATCGACGGCGGCCAAAGGAGTTCGTCACCGCTTGTCCTTGCGCTTCTTGAACAGTCCCATGCGGCCTCCGCGGTAGCTGACGAAGCGCAGAGTAGTCGCCGACGCGCGCGGCTCGCTCGTGAAAGTGTCGCTGGAACCGTGGTTCGGCTGCATCAGCCGTAGTGGTGGAAGAACCAGTTCATGAACACGTGATTCGGGTCCCAGTGGTCCTTTGCGGCAACGAACTCGGGCAGGCGTGCATATGCCGCTCCCGCGTCGCGTAAGCGGCGTAGGGCAAGTAGTACGTGCCGCCCATCGAGATCGCCAGATCGATCACCTGGCGAGTCCAGACCTGCACCGCCGCGATGGCCTCGGGGGACGTCTCATGGTTCACGACCAGGATCGCTCCAAACACCTGATCGCCGGCCGAGTAGCTGAGCGTCGAGGCGGTGCTGCGAGGCACGAAGCGAATGCCGAGACTCATCATGTTGATGTTGTTGTCCTGCAGGATGTGCCGCAGGCCGGCGGCAAAGGTCGCGTACTGTTGGACGGGCACGAAGTACTCCTGCAGCGCATCGGTGTCGGTCGAGGAGCGATAGTCACCAGGGATGCGGATGTCCGCACGCATCAGGTTGTTGCGCGAGATCAGTGCGACGTTGAAGTCGTCGCCGTACTGCTGTTGCAGGTCCCACTTGATCACCTTGCCCCACTCGTAGCTGCGCGAAAGGTCATAGATAAGTTTTCTCAGGCCGAGGTAGCTCAGGTCTTGGATCGCGAACAGGGATGGGTCCGGGTCGATCGGGGTCGCCAGGGCGTACGTCACCATCGACATCTGATCCATCAACCGCTCGTCCTGCACACAACACGGCCGCGCGTAGCCAAAGATCGTGCCGGGCTTCGCCATCGCCGCCAGGAACAGGTTGGTGAACTGGTCGGCGGGCACCGTCGCGACGGTCTGGGCCAGCAGGATGTCGTCGGTGAGCTGGAGCTGCACGTCGAGCACCAAGCCGAACAAGCCGTATCCGCCGATGACTAGACCGAAGAGCTCGGCGTTCTCGTCGCGGCTCACTTCGAGCACCCTGCCGTCGGCCAACAGGATGCGGAACGACACGACGGTGTCGATAATCGGGCCGAAGCGGAGATCGCTCTCGTGCACGCTGACGCTGAGCGCGCCGCCGACGGTGAAGAAGGGGTACGCGTGCATCACCGACACCGACAGCCCGTGCGGCTGCACGAAGCGCTGGATCGTGTCCCATGTGGTGCCGCTCTGAACGCGGATGGTCTTCGCCGTCGGGTCGAACTCGAGGATCTGGTTGAAGTCGGTCATGTCGAGCACGACCGAGTCGGTGAAAAGGTGTGCCCGCCCTGGCTATGTCGCTTGCCGGCGATCGAGACGGTGCGCCCCGAACGCACCGCCTGTTCCACGGCGTTGCACGGGTCGGCCTCCGTTGGCGCAAAGGCCGACCACGGCCAGCGAGGCTGCTTGTAGCCCACGACTTCGGCCACCGACGTGGGGTTCAGCCGGCTGAAGTCGTTGATGAGCGTCGACCCGCCCGGCTGAGTAGGCGTTGCGTTGTAGGGGAGAATCGCCTCGGGGTGGGCGATCCGAACGGCCTGGTCCGCGCAGAACTGATCGAACTGCGCAACCGTGATCGGGATGGCAATCCACGGCGTGGGCAAGGGTGCGAGGAGGGGCCTGGCCCATACGGTGTCGTCGGTGCGAAAGAACACGACTGGGTCCGCCATCAGCGGCTCGACGACGATGTGGACGCACCAACCCTGCGGATTGCGGTTGTCGGCATGATCGGTCGGCGTGCGTCCGCCGGCCCCGTTGGTCACCGACTGGTGCATTGGTGTGGATGTTGCTGATCTGTCCGGGAACGCGATGGTGGCCGCTGTGCACTCGTCTGTACCGAGCAATGCAGCGTCGAAGTTGCGCGGTCCGGCCGTCTCGAACCGAACCGTACAAGTTCCCGGGCGCGGGTGTGGTTGGGTGCGGCTCGAAACTGCCCCGAGTCGGCTCCCTCTCGGCCGCGGGCACCTGTCTGTCATCTGCCCATTGCCGACGAACACGCTCAACCGTGCTCGGCAGCCCGCGTTGCTCGAGTGTTCGGATGATGTCGTCCCAGGCGAGCCTGCGCAGCGATCGCGGGACCTTGAGGGTGCCGGCCAGGGTCAGGAAGTCGGGTGTGTGGGCGACGATGGCGCGGTGGCCCCGGATGCGTAGGACGACTTCGTCACCCGCCCCTTTGGGCCCATCCTCACTGCGAACTCCATGGGACATCTCCTTCCTGCACGGCTGGTGCATGGACACTCACATCGGTGTCGACACGCTCACGGCCCGCCGAGCTCGAAGCCTGCGTCGGCAAGCAGATCGATGACGAACGCCGCCAGGTGCTCGTCGTGTGGAGCGAGTGGGAACGCG
>JAYTNH010000185.1:0-2932 GCA_043748395.1 Ilumatobacteraceae bacterium
GTCTCAGTGTGCTACACGATGGGGCGTTTGGGCGGAGATCCTTCGTCCGGTGCTCCCGGCAGCGAGTGCGACAGTCGCCGCAACACCACGGCCACGATCACCACGTATCCGACTCCGCCGATCTCCCACCACTGGTTCATCGTCATGTCGCCAAGTGTTGCGACACTCGGGTTGCAGTGCGCCGGCGTTAGCGCGGACGTAACGCAGCTCCGATCAATCTTGACGCGCAGCGCCTGAGTAGGTTGGTTCGATGAGCATCGTGAAGTTGGCATCGTGAAGTTCGGGGTCTTCTACGAGTTGCAGCTACCCAAGCCGTGGGGTCGCGACGACGAGTATCACCTGCTCAACAACGCGCTCGATCAGGTCGCGCTCGCCGATCAGCTCGGGTACGACTACGCGTGGGAGGTCGAGCACCACTTCTTGGAGGAGTACAGCCACTCGTCGGCTCCCGAGGTGTTCTTGGCTGCGGCAAGCCAACGCACCAAGAACATCCGCCTCGGGCACGGCATCGTTCAGCTCCCCACCAACCACCCCGCCAGGGTGGCCGAACGGGTGAGCACGCTCGATCTGCTCAGCCACGGTCGCGTCGAGTTGGGTGTCGGCGAGGGCAGCAGTGTCACTGAACTGCATCCGTTCGACCGTCGCTTTCGCGAAAAGCGCGCCGTGTGGGAAGACGCAATGCGATGCCTCATCCCGATGTTCTCCGAGGAGGGCTGGGAGTACCACGGCGAGTACTTCGACTTTCCGCTCCGCAACGTCATTCCCAAGCCCCGTCAGCAGCCTCATCCGCCGCTGTGGGTGGCGTGCAGTCAGCTCGACACCATCGAGATGGCCGGCCGCCGCGGCATGGGCGCGCTCGGCTTCCAGTTCGTCAGCGCCGAAGCAGCCAAGGCCTGGGTGAACGCGTACTACAACTCATTCACCAAGCGGTTCGACCCGCTCGGCCCCTACCAGACCAATCCCAACATCGCAATCGTGTCCCAGTTCATGTGCGCCGACACCGACGAAGAAGCGCAGAGTCGGGCTGACGGCAGCACGTTCTTCCAGTTCGCGCTGCGGTTCTACAACGAACACGGCCCCGTGGTGCCTGGCACCGTGAGCCTGTGGGACGAGTACCAGACCTGGAAGGCCAGCCCGAGCGGCCAGAAGATGCAGGGTGGCGGGCTCATCGGCTCTCCGGCCACGATTCGCGCGAAGCTGCACAAGTTCGCCGAGTCGAACGTCGACCAGGTGATTCTGCTCAACCAAGCTGGACGCAACACGCACGAACACATCTGCGAATCGCTCGAGATGTTCGCCGCCGAGGTGATGCCCGAGTTCCACGAACTCGAGGCAGAGCACCAGGTGTGGAAGCAGGCAGTGCTCGCGGGTGACCTGTTGCTCGACGAGATCGACACCGTCCCGTTCAACGAGGTGGGCATGCAGTCCACAAAGTGGAAGAACAGCGGGTTGGCACCTGCCCCAAGCGGGGGATAGAGTTTCACCCTCGTGTGCACCAGCCGGTGCGCCGCAATCGATGTCTGAGTGTGCCCCGCACGACCGGGGGACCCCTCAGCGAAAACCAACAGCCGCTCTGCTGGCCCGTGGGCCTGCAGAGCACCTGTGCGAGACCACCATTGCCCCGGGTTCCCCCGGGTCCGACCGAAAAGGCTGCCTCCATGGCACTGAAAGCGATCGTTGGCGAGAAAGTCGCCATGAGCCAGGTATGGGTGAACGACAAGGTCGTGCCCGTCACTGTGCTCCGCGTCGAGCCGGCACGAATCGTGCAGGTGAAAACCACTGAGCGCGATGGGTATACGGCTCTCCAGGTGACCTACGGCCACAAAGACGCCAAGAAGCTCACCAAGCCCGAGGCCGGCCACTTTGCGAGCAACGGCGTCGAGCCGGGGCGTCGTCTCATCGAGCTGCGTCTCGATTCCGTCGACGGCTACGAAGTCGGCCAAGAGATCAGGGTCGACACGTTGGCCATGGGCGAGCTCGTCGACGTCACCGCTGTCAGCCGCGGTAAGGGCTTCGCCGGCACCATGAAGCGCCACAACTTCCGGGGCCAGGGCGCCAGCCACGGCAACCACAAGAGCCACCGCGTTCCTGGTTCCATCGGTTCGGCCAGCTACCCCGGCCGCGTGTTCAAGGGCTTGAAGATGTCGGGCCACATGGGCAACGAGCAGGTCACCACGCTCAACCTCGAAGTAGTGCAGGCCGACCCCGAGCGCAACTTGCTGCTCATCAAGGGCTCGGTTCCCGGTCCGAACGGCGGCGTCGTCATCGTGCGCAACGCCGTCAAGCAACACCAGGCGAAGGGCTGATCCTCATGGCAACCGTCACATTGAAGACTGCCGCCGGCAAAGATGCCGGCTCGTTCGAGCTCGACGCCGACACGTTTGGCGTTCAGCCCAACGTGCCGCTCATGCACCAGGTGGTCACTGCTCAGCTCGCCAAGCGTCGCAGCGGTACGCAGAGCACCAAGACCCGCGCCGAAGTGCGCGGTGGTGGTCGCAAGCCGTTCAGCCAGAAGGGCACGGGTAACGCTCGTCAGGGCTCCATCCGCGCCCCCCACTACAGCGGCGGCGGCGTGGCCCACGGCCCGAAGCCCCGCAAGTACGACCAGAAGACCCCCAAGAAGATGATCAAGGCTGCGCTACGTTCCGCGCTGTCCGATCGTGCCGCCGACGGCAAGGTCATCGTGGTCGATCAGTGGAGCTTCGAGACGCCTCGCACCAAGCAGGCTCGCGCCGCCATCGAGGCACTCGGCCTCACCGGCAAGGTGCTCGTGGTTGTCGATGTCGACGACACCAACACCATCAAGAGCTTCCTCAACCTGCCGCTGGTACAACTCATCGAGCGTCGCGAACTGAACGCTTACGACGTGCTGTGCAACGACTACATCGTGTTCAGTCAAGCCACGCTGCCCAGTGCCAATCAGGTCGGCCTC
>JAYTNH010000186.1:0-7181 GCA_043748395.1 Ilumatobacteraceae bacterium
AACGGGTTGACCTTCGACTGGGCCAAGTCGCTCGCTCGCCACCACATTCGGGTGAACAACATCTGCATGGGCGCCACCGATACCGAGATGCTGCGCGGCTGGCTCGGCGCGGAGCCCGACCCCGTGGTGGTAGCGACGTGGATGAAACCCGAGCAGATTGCCCAGATCGTGGTGGAGTTGCTCCAGGAAGGCCCGGCCGGGCGCACCGGCAACAGCATCGGGTTGTATGCGGGCTACGACTGCGTGCTGCCGCCACCCGAGTGAGGCTGCTTGCTACCAGGTGACTGGCAGGTGCCAACAGGTGAACATCTCGCCGAGGCGCAGCGCGCGCAGAATTGGAGCGACGTCGGGTGCCAACCGAATGTTGGGGTACGCGTCGAGCAGCATCCTCGATGCCGTGACCGCCACATCGCGCGTGAGTGCGTAGAGCGAACGTGGGCGCTCGCGCGGTACGGCAGGATGCACCGACGGTCGGCCGAGACCGAACGCGATGCCCGAGGGCAGCCCGTCGGCGCGGTACTGCCCGCGGGGTTCGCGTTGGCACAGGTCGGAGCGTTCGACGATGTAAGAGTCGGGTTGGCTGAACACTCGTGGATCGCGGTTTGCAGCCGCTGCCGAGCAGGTGAGCAGCGCGCCGGCGGGGAGCAGTCGCCCAAAGCGTTCCACCTCGTGACGCGTAAAGCGTTGGGCACAGTGCACCGGGGGACTGTGGCGCAGACCTTCGAGCCAGGCGAACTTGACCAGGCGCTGATCGGTGCGCACGACGTCGAGTTGATCGGGGTTGGTGAGCAACTGGAACCACAGGTTCGCCAGGCTCCCGTGCAGCGTCTCGTGGTCGGCCTCGAGAACGGTGGCGACGATGTCGGCAGCCGAGATCGGCGGCCCGACCACTTCGACGGACGTGGCCGCACTGATCAGGTCGTCACCCGGGTCGGCAAGTCGCTGGTGCAGGAGCGGCTCGATCATTGCAACGAGTTCGGCGAACGCAGCAAGTCCGTGGTGGTGAGCAGGAGCGTTCCAGCCGCAGCCGCGCTGCATGCGCCAGTACGCAGATGCGAACGCAGGAACGTCGTCGGGTGGCAGGTCGAGCACGGCAGCCCACAACTCGATGGGCAGTCGCGCGGCGAACCCGGTGGCCAGGTCGGGTGCGTCGGCGAGGTCGGCGACGAGTTGCTCGATCACTGGTTCGACACACGCGTCGATACGCGTCGCGCGTGCGGTGAGCACCGGAATCTCGTGCAACAGATCGCGCCCAAGGTCGGGGCGTGCGTACAACCAGCGCTTGTTGCGTGTCTCGTAGTTGGCCTCGTCGGTGAACACGGAAGTGACATCGTCGTACCGGGTGATCCAGAAGCGGTTCGCGACCCAATCGCGGTAGCAGGGGGTGTGCTCGCGCACCATGCCGAGCAGATGGTGCGGGTTGGTGAGCATCTCGTCGCCGATGAGTTCGCGCGGGCGCACGAGCATGGTCGACTCGCCGACGCGCTCGCGCTGGTACACCTCGTAGGTGCGGTAGCCCGCGGCGGGAAGCGGCTCGTCGTCGTGTTCGTATCGGGTGTCGTTGGCGCCGGCCATCACAGGGCGTCGGGCAGATCGAACTGCAGCCAGAGCTCGCGGACCGAGCCGAGCCCGATCGGCGCAAGGCCTCGGCTGTCGCGGTCGGCGGGCATGCGTTCAGTGGCGATGCGCACGTTGCGCATGGTGGCGTTGAGTACTTGCGATCCGATCACTGCCTCTTGCTCTGAGATCCAGGCGCCGGGGCACAGGTGTGGCCCGACCCCGAACGCCATGTGGCTGCATCGCCCATCTTTTTGATGGCCGGACCGAAGGATTTTGTCGCTGTAGAGGTCGCTGCGGAAGATGTCGAATCGCTCCGGGTCTGAGAACACTCGATCGTCGTGGTTCGCCGAGACATCGACCATGTTGATCAGCGAGCCAGCGGGAATGCTGACGCCGTGCAACTCGATGTCGAACGTGTTGTGGCGCGGCTGGCCGCCGATCGAAGTCGAGTGACGCAGCATCTCGTGAAAGGCAGGATTCCACAGGTCGGCGTCGGCGTTGACGGCGCTGAGCTGATCGGGATGCTGCACCAGCAGGTACCACAGGTTCATGATCGCACCGCGTGTGGTTTCTCCGCCGCCGCCCACCACGAGCGCGACGAACGAGGTGATCTCTTCTGTCGACATCACATCGCCGTCGATCTCGGCGCTGCACAGTTCTGAAATGATGTCCATGCAGATCTGCTCGCCAGCTGCGTCGTACAGATAGGTAGGGTCGGCGCGTCGGTCGGCGACGAGCGAAGCGACGTACTGTTCGAGGTCGTCGCGGGCAACCAGGCCATCGTGATGCGTGTCGCTGCCGCCGAGGCCCGACATCATGGCGTCGTACCACCAGGTGAACTGCTGACGTGCGCCTTGAGGTATGCCGAGCACCTGCGCGACCACACTGATCGGAAACTCGTTCGCGAAGCATCGGCCGAGCTCGAGGGTGACGGTGCGCGTGTTGCGGTCGATCTCGATGCCCTTGGGGTTGTCGGCGAGCCACCATTGATCGATCAGTTCGTGCGCGAGTTCGCGCAGTGCCGGCAATCGTTTGGTGAGCGCTGCGCCCACCAGGTGGCGGCCGTAGATGTTGCGCCTACGCCGGTGCTCGATGCCGCTGAGCTCGAGCTGGGTGTTGCCGAGCACGCCCGACGACGACCCTTTGGGAATGGTGTTGAAGCCGACTTCGTCGAAGTAGCACTCGGTGATGTCGTCGTAGCGGGTGACGTAGTAGCAGTTGTGCAGCTTGTCGTGGAACACCGGGTAGTGGTCGCGCAAGATGCGGTAGTAGGGGTAGGGGTTGCGGGCGAACTCGCTGCTGTCGAAGATGCACGGGTCGATCAGCGGCGTGCCGTCGGAGGCGTGACCCATGTCGACGGCTTGCCCCACAGGCATGTGTGCGAACTTCTTGCGCGCGCCTGGCTCGTCGTCGACCGACAGCGCTGCCGCGATCGCGGCGGTGGTCGCGTTGGTCATCGGCGCTCAGTTCGCTGCACGGAAGCCGATCCTCAGTTCCTTCAGGGCGCGAAGGAAGTAGTTGGGCGCAATGGTCAAGTCAGTGGAGTCGGTGAACCACATCTCGTCGATGCGGGTCACCAGGGCTTCGAAGCCGAACAGCAACTCGCGGCGGGCGAGTGGTGCACCCATGCAGAAGTGGGTGCCGAACCCGAAGGCGAGGTGCTTCTTGGAGTCGACGCGGTCGAGATCGAATCGTGCCGGGTCATCGAAGACACGGTCGTCGCGGTTGGCCGCCCCGTATCCGATGAGCACAGATGAGCCCGCAGGAATCGTCACCCCATGCATCTGTACATCGACGGCAGCGATACGCGTGAGTCGCTGCACCGGTGATTCGAGGCGGAGCACTTCTTCGACCAGTGCAGGAAGGTATGTGCTTGGGTCGGACTTGAGCCGGTCCCATTGGTCGGGGTGCTCGATGAGCAGGCGCACCCCACCTGACAGCGCGTTGGTGGTGGTCTCGGCGCCCCCCACGAAGGTGTCGGCCATCATCTCGGCGTGTAGCTCTTCGTCACTGAGGCAGCGGCCCCATTCGGGGATGGGCGTGTTGACCAGATCGGAGAGCAGCGTGTTGTCAGGCGTGACGCGCAGGCGCTCGAAGATCGGCTGGAAGTAGTGCTGTGCCTCGATCTCCATCTCGGTCGACCACACGACCTCGTCAGGAGTTTGCATCAGCCCGAGTCGTTGCACCCATGCGTCGGTCCAGGCCTTGATACGCCAAATGTCGTCGGGGTTGGCGCCCATCTGCACACCGATGACGACCAAGGGAAGCGGCACCGCGAACTGAGCGACCCAATCGCACGAGCCGTCAGTGATAAAGCCGTCGATCAACTCGTTCGCGAGACCTCGAATGTGCGGTTCGAGCTCGGCGATTCGCTTGGGTCGGAAGGCATGCGCGAACAGGTTGCGCATCTCACGATGGTTCGGGTCGTCGCGGCCGGCGAGCGTGGGCGCCGGCACCCAGCCCTTGTCTTGGTAGAGCGAGAGGATCTTGGGTGAGATGGTGCGGGCCTGCTTGGCGGCACTGCGCGAGTTGACGAATCGCTCGGAGTCTTGCAGCACGCTGCGCACGTCGTCGTGACGCGTGATGACGTAGCCGCGCAAGCGTTCGTCGAACCACACCGGTGCGTCGTCGCGCAACGTGCGGTAGGCGGGGTAGGGGCAGTCGTTGATGGCGGGGTCGAAGAAGTTGACACCGGCAAGGGGCATGGGCTCGTCGGTCACTGGCAGTTGGTCGTCCACGTCGTCCACGTCGTCCACGTCATGTCGTCACCCCGGCTGTCGTGCGTGGGTGAACAGTAGTTGAGCGCCCCCGAGCTGCTGTGTGTCGGCCTCAGGCGGCGGATCAATCGCCTGCTTGCAGCATGCGTCGAAGAACCTTGGCATCTACGATGTCCTGGTCGCGACCGGCCGCTGTCTTGTTGGCGATCAGACCACGAATCCCGAGGACGGGAATCGCCAAGCCATCGTGTCGATCGTGGACCGACCATCCCAGCAATCCTCGAAGGTGACCCCGGATGGGGTGGTCAGTAGGTCGATTCGCTGCGGTGGGTATCCGAGTTGGATAACGGTGTCAGCTGTCAGGAAGTCGGCTTCGGTCAGTCCGAGGGAGCCGAATCCGAACTCGGCGAGCGCAGCGACTACTGCCTTGCTGTTGGCTGGGTCCATCCACACCCACACATCGAGATCCTTTGTGAATCGCGGGTGTCCATGGGCCGCCATCGCGTATCCCCCGACCAGGAGGTAGCGAACGTTATGTCGGTCGAGCGACTCGAAGAACTCGCGAAAGTCTTGGTTCAGCTCCATCGGCCCATCCGTAGTAGGTGCGGCGTAGCTCTTCCACCGCACCGAGCCGTTCGGCGGCGGGCCTGCTCAGCCAATAGTCGACCTCGGCGTCAGTGTCGTCATTGTCGTGCATCGACTTCTTTACCACGACGCGCTCCATCGGCAAATCGTATCAGTGTCTCCGGCCTCAGCTGGCGGGGGTTGATGGTTCGACGACCGGCGGGTTGGCCAGTAGTTCGTCGGCCATCGCGCGTGCGCGACGAAGGTCGTCGGCGACGAAGCTGACTTCGGCGAGGATCGTCGCGAACACGGCATCGGGTCCTTCCACGTGGCTGCCGATCTCGACGTCGACGTCGACGTGCAGGTCGGTGCAGCCGCGAGGGGCGACCTGGGGGAGTGGCAGCGAGACCAGGCGACCGGTCGCAGGCGCATGCACGATGACGTCGATCACGGTGCAGCGGGGCCGGCGGCTTGGCTTCACATTGGCGGGCAGGTCGAGGCAAGCCCGCAGATGGGCCTCGACCAGGTCGACACCCCACACAGACTGCACGTAGTCCCAGATCCGGCCGCCGCCCATGCGCGCGTTGACCTCGATGATGCGTGGGCCGCGGGTCGTGCACTTACCCTCGACGTGCAGCACGCCGCGGTGGAGCCCGAATGCTTGCACCGTCTTCACCACGAGGTCGACGAGCTTGCCGACTGCCTTACGGTCGTGGTCGGGTGGGCAGTGCAAGCCCTTTTCTTGAAACGACGGTTCGGCGGTTGGCCAGTTCTGCGACACGCTCGTGAACACGCACTTGCCGTTCTCCATCACCAGGTCGATGTCGAACTCGACACCGTCGAGGTATTGCTCCAGCAGCAGATCGTTGCCGGCACGGAAGATGCCATCGCTCTCGGTGTTCACAACGCCGCGCACGAGCGAGTACACGTTGGGCAGCGATTCGAGGTTGTCGACCCGAACGCAGCCCATTGCTGCGGCACCGAACTCGGGCTTGACAACCGCCGGGAATCCGACATGCGCTGCTGCGGCAAACAGTTCGTCGAGCGAGCGCACACGCCGGGCCTTCGGGGTGGGGAGCCCAAGTTCCGTAGACAGTTCGCGAGTGCGCACCTTGCTGCGGGCCGCGTCGACGGATTCGGGTGGGTTGCCTGGCAGGCCGAGGGTCGCCGCAACTCTGGCAGCAACACAGACGCTGTCCTCCCAGAACGTCAGCACGCCGTCGGGCCGTATGCCGGCCGCCGCCAGTGCATCGAGCACGGTCTGAGCGTCACGGTCGGCGTTGCCCACAACCGTGACCGGTAGCCAGGCGGCCGCAACACCTTCGGCCAGCAGCACTTCAGACCAATGGCCCGCTTCCTCGACGATCACGAGTAGCGCGCCGAGTGCGGCCATGCGGGTGATCGCGCGACGTTTGCCCTCGTACCCTGCGCTGATGAGCACGACGGTCTTGCCAGTGACGCTCACGCTTGCACCGGTTCCACCCAGGTGGGATCGTCTACGAGGGATGTGGACTGTGATGCGGTCGGAGCTCGCGTGGGCGCCGTGGCGCGGTCGATTGCCGACAACACAGTGGGGCTCGACTGCAACGCGTCGAGCAGTGCATCGCCCTCGAGACGCAACAGGGTGGTGTCCTCGACCGTTGTGACGCTGGCATTGCGAGGCGCGTTGTCGAACAGCCCGCGCTCACCGAAGTGATCGCCTGGGCCGAGGTACAGCACCTCGCTGCCATTGCGGTGCACCAGAACTCGGCCACTGATCACTGCGTAGAACGCGTGCGCCGGGGCGCCCTGCACGACCACATCGACGCCGGGCGGCAGTGGGCAGATCTGTGATGCTGCCGCGAGTTGCTCGATGATGAGTCGCGGCACGCCATCAGCGATCGGCAATGGTTCGATCACAGCGACCCGCGATGCGAGCGCTTCGACGCGCTGGCTGCTCAATGCGTCGAGTCCGCGCAGCGCGGCGCGACTCGCGAGGCTGATCAGGGCCGTCGCCGCGCCGAGCACCACCAGGCTGGTTCGCAGCGACGTCGTCGAGACGAGCACAGGGGCGAGCAACGCGCCGATCACCATCGCTGCGACCGAGAGTGCGTCGAACACGCCCATCACCCGGCCGAGTACCTCGGGCGCGACCACGCGAGCGATGGCCGTCTCGGCCACTACTTCGCAGGCGACGATGCCGCCGCCGCCGATCAAGGTTGCGGCCAACGCGAGCACGACGGAGTTGGATCCTGCGTATGCGAGTTGGGTCGCGCAGAACAGCCCACCGGCGAGCACGATGATGGCGGAGATCTTGGAGCTCTCGGTGAGGCGGGCGTTGATGGCTGCGCTGAGCAACCC
>JAYTNH010000187.1:0-5859 GCA_043748395.1 Ilumatobacteraceae bacterium
GGGGCACAGCCATGCGTACCCGATGAGCCCCGAGCCTGCGCGGCAACGATCTTCGCGCCGATCACCGGACTCGCCCAATTCTACTTCGTCGGCGACTCCGGCACCATCTCCGAGCTGCGAATGGGTGGTCACCGGCTCGCCGTCGACGTCCTCGACAGGCCCCGTGCCGCGGAGATTGCGAGTTCACTCGAGCTCACCGTCGTGCCTCCACCCGGGGTTCCCGGCAACGCAGAGCCGGTCCCTTTCGTGGGGCCGCACACCGAAGGCGCTTTGTACTACTCCGAGCGCAGTTCGGGGGGCGTCTACCTCTTCGACGGTGTCGAGGGCCTGAGCACGGCGAGCTCGTTCCTCCGGACGTCGCAGCTCTTCCTGGAAGCGACTGATGGCTCCACGTTCAGCGAGGTGTTCGGAGCGAAGTGCCTGGCGATCACCGATGTCAGCGTTTCCACCTGGCGTGGGAGCCTGGCCGAGGGATCACCGCCGCTGGTGAGCCCGCCCATGCCCGACGATCTCATTGCTGCGATCGCCGGTCTCGATCTGCTCACGGTGGTGACCCCACCGTTCCAGATCGATCTGGCCGGGATATCGCCAACAGCCATCGACGTGACAGCCGTGGGTGGGGAGGTTGCCGTGCTCGATCGCTCACTCGGAGTCGTCAGGGGACAGACGACTCGCTTCGTCACCGTACCGCGGTCTGACGGGCAGGGCATCGACCTCGTGTCGGTGGTGATCGGATCACCATGCGAGCCGGTGTTGGCCGGCATCCGCACCGTGCCGGTGGGTCGCTGAGATGGCCGGGTCGAGCGGTGCCGTGAGCAGGCGTTCGGTTGTCGTCGCGGTGATCGTCGCCGTCCTGGCGCTCGCGGCGGGTGCTGCCGCCGAGCTGAGCAGTGGAGACCTGATGCTCGACCGGCTGACGCCCACAGATCTACCGGTCGACGCCCGGCTGGTGGTGGTGGCGTTCTCCGAGGTTGGCTCTGGAACGGGAACGGAGGTCGCCCACCTTCGGGCCACCTTCTTCCGCGACATCGCCACCCTCGCCGAACGCGATGGTGCCCGAGCCTTGGCCTTCGTGGACTTCGACAGCCAGGCATTCAGTGACGGCGGCGGCGGTCGCCAGAACGTGATCGGTTCCGACCTGCTCCAGCGAATGGGAGTCGCGCCGCTGCTCGATCCAGCACTGAGCGCGTCGCCGAGCGGCCTTCCCGTCGTCACGAGCTACCGCATCGATCCCTTGGCCTCCGAGCTCGCCGGCCTGGGTGTTCCTGCGCTCTATACACGCGAACTCGTGCGCACCGTTCCCGGTCTGGCCCGCCTCGATCGGCTCGATGACGGCGCAATCGTGGAGGTGCTTCCCTCGGCACGCGCTGCGGCCGACCGTGCGGCAAACACGGTGGTGCCCGGACTCGCCCTTCGTCTGGTCGAGCTGGGCACGGGCCGGGTCATCTCACAGCCGAGCGCGAGTTCGCTGTTGCTCGGTGATGCTCACGTCCCGCTGGAGTCGGGTTGGCTCCGGGTCAGATGGTCGTCGGAGCTGAACGGCGTCGGTGACCCCCAGGTGATCGAGGTCCCTGTCGAGGTCGGTGCCGTTCCGGCGGGGTTCTTCCGCGATGCGGTGGTGCTGGTCGGAACCGTCGACCCTGCGAAGACGGCGTTCGTCGACACACCCGTCGGCTCGCTCCCTCCTGTGCTCGTAGAGGCCAACGCGGTCAACACACTGCTGCGCGGCGACTTCGAGCGACCAGTCTCCCCCCTGATCGGTTGGCTCGCGGCAGGAGTCGGGTTGGCAGGCGTTCTGTCGCTCGCTCGCAAGCGCTGGTGGCTCGTCGCCACCACGGCAGGTGTCGCGGCGACGGCATGGTTGGTGGTCGTGCGCGTCCTCGCTGACCACGGTCGGCTCCTGACGCCGCTGCTTCCTGCGGTCACGGTGCTCGCTGCCGCGCTGCTGCTCGGCGTTGTCACGCAGATCGACATCGTGTTCGAGCGACGCCGGATCCGTTCGCTGTTTGCCCAGTACGTCCCGCGTAGCGTGGCCGAGCTGCTCGTTGCATCGGGTCGCGCCGACACTGCTCTGAAGGGCGAGCGGGTCGCCGTGACGACGTTGTTCTGCGACCTGCGTGGATTCACTCCGATCGCAGCTCGTCTGGAGCCTGCTCAGGTTCGCGAGTTGCTCAACACGTATTATGAGCAGTTGGCCGATGTCGTGCTCGATGAGGGCGGCACCGTGATGCAGTACACCGGTGACGAGATCTTCGGTGTGTTCGGCGTCCCCCTGCCGCAGACCGACCATGCGGCTGCAGCGCTGCGATGCGCGCGGCGGATGTTCGCGGCACTCGAGCACCTCAACGACACGCTGTTCGCTCGCGCGTTGCCCGGCCTCAACATGGGCATCGGGCTGCACTCTGGCGACGTCGTGGCCGCCCACGTCGGCTCGCCGGCGCGGATGCAGTACTCGGTCATCGGCGACACCGTCAACGTGGGCAGCCGCCACTGCACGCTGGCGCGCGAAGGCCAAATCGCCGTGTCTGCGGTGACGGAGGCGCTGGCCGGGCCCATCGAGGACGCCCGCCGCCAAGACGATGTCGAGCTGAAGGGAGTCGACGGCACGACGACGGTCTTCTTCATGCAACTCGGTCCGACGGCACCGAGCGGTTCGCCCGAACTGCTTGAGAGAGCCGGCCGCCCAGACCCGGGAGGGTCTACGTGAAGATGATCTGGCCGCCGGCGGCGATGTCGTAGAAGTCGCCGACGGTGATGATGTCCTGTACCTGCTCGACGAAGTCGTCCTTGTCGAGTCCGAACATGTCGACCGACGCCTTGCAGGCGTACAGACCGGCGCCGGTATCGGCGATCATCTCGATGAACTCGCCGATGGGCGGGATGTCGAGATCCTCCATCTTCTTGTTCATCATGTGCGTGGCCAACGCGCTCATGCCGGGCAGGCTGCCCAGCAGCGTCGGGATGTGCATCGCCGGGTTACCGACGGTGGCGACCTTGATGTGCTCGATCCTCTTGCGATGGATGGCGTCGAGGCCGAAGAACGTGAAGAACAGGTTGGCCTCCATCCCTTCGGCGCGGGCGCCGTTGGCCATGATCAGCCCGGGGTAGATCCCTTCGAGGGATCCCTTCGAGATGACGATCGACACCTTCTTGATTTTCTCGGAGCTGATCTTGTCTGGTTGCTCGGGCATGTCCGATGCATCCTTTCGGCTTGGGGATGCCCGCAATGCGAGCAGCCATCTTGGCGGGGCCCTTGGGGAAGAGCAGGTAGAGCTCCTTCACGCTGACACCAGAGGTCTTGCCGAGCATGCGCACCGTGGGTCCTGTGCCCTTGTCGAAGTACTCCTTGCGCATGAAGTCGATCACCTGCCAGTGAGCTGGCGTGAGCGTCTCGATGTCATCGGCGCGCGCCATCTCGTCGGCCATCTCACGAGTCCACTGCATGGGGTCGATGAAGAAGCCCTCATCGTTGACTTCGACGGTCGCGCCGGCGTACATGGTGGTGGTCATACCAGTTCCTCCTGGTGGTTGGGGTCAGACTTGGGGTGGCGTTTGCCGTGCGAAGGCATGGCGGCGCCGATGCCGGGGATGTCGCGCCCCGGCAGCAGGCCGTGCCAGTAGAACCACTGGAACATCAGCTTGCCGAGATGGTTCATCCGGCTCTCCTTGAGCAGCGGCATGCCCACGGCGGTGGGGAAGTGACCGGGCAGCGGCTCGGTGTCGTAGTTGAAGTCGATGAGCAGGGCCTTGCCGAAGCCGGTCTCGATGAAGCAGTTCGCATGTCCGTCGTAGCTGGCGTCGAGCTCGTTGCCCTCGATGAAGCGGATCACGTTCTCGGTGAGGACCTCGCCCTCGAAGTGGGTGACCGAACCGGCCTTGGAGGTGGGAACGTTGGTGGCATCGCCGATGGCGAAGATGTTGGGGCGGGCCTTGGTCTGCAGCGTGGACGGATCGGTTGGCACGAAGTTGAGCTCGTCACCCAGGCCTGGCGAGCGGCCGACGTACTCGGCGCCGCCGTGCAACGGCACGACCACAGCGAGGTCGAACGGCACTTCTCGGCCGTCGTAACCCACCAACTTGCGGCCCTCGTGGTCGTTGCTCTCGACCGAGCCGGTGTTGAACTCGGTGACCAGTTCGACGCCCTTTTCGGCCAGCAGGCCCTTCAGAGTGGCGGAAGCCACGGGCTTGGTGAACGCTCCGTCGAGCGGGGTGGCGTAGATCAGTTCGACCTTGTCGCGGATGCCCTTCTCGGTGAAGAACCAGTCGGCGAGGAAGCAGAACTCGAGTGGCGCAACGGGGCACTTGATCGGCATGTCGACGACGTTGACCACGATGCGGCCACCCTCGAACTCGTCGAGCGCCGCGGCGAGCGCCGTGGCACCGGCGAGGTCGTAGAACGTGAACACGTTGGCATTCCAGCCGGGGCCGGTGAGGCCCTCGGTCTCCTCGGGCACCAACACTGCACCTGTGGCAATGATCAACACGTCGTAATGCACCTCGACTCCGTCGGCGAGCACCACCCTGTTCTGCTCGATGTCGACGTGGTCGATCGACTTCTCGATGTAGCTGATGCCACGCTTCAGTTGGTCGTGACGGGGCCGCACGATGTCGGCCGGCTTGGCCAGATCGAACGGGACGAACAACAAACCCGGTTGGTACACGTGGTCGTTGTTCTGATCGATGACGCTGATCGCGACCGCGTCGCGGTCGAAGTGTCGGCGGAGCCGGTTGGCGGTGAGCGTGCCCCCGGTGCCCCCACCGAGGATGACGATTCGCTTGCTCATGGATGACCCTCGCTCTCACCCACAGTCTTGTTCAACGATACCCCTAGGGGTTAGGGCCGAAGGTCACCGATGCTGGCGGACGCGCTCGAATGCCACCCGCCAGCCGACCAGCAACAGTCCGGTGAACAGGGTGGCGACGATGATGAACGGCAGGGCGGTGCCGTCGTTGAACGCGAACCGACGCAGCACCAGACCCATGGCAACCGTGACGATCCACACCACGACGCCCGTGTCGACCGATGCCGGGGTGCGCCACGCGCGGGCGACGAGCCACCCGCTGGCCAGGGCGATCAGGAATGGCGCCGAGACCGAGACGAGGCCGCCGATCACGCTGCCGTCTTCGTGGTGATTGCGGCGGCCAATGGCCACGAACAACAGAATCGCAACGACGTCGAATGTGCCGGCGCGAACGACAGAACGGGGGAGAGCGGCCATAGGCCGGAGGTTACCGACGTGCGGGTAGGAGTAGGTTGGATCGCTGATGGATGCGTTCTCGATGGATGCCGCACGCGCCGAGGTCGAGCCCCTTGTGCACCGACGCGGTGCACTGCTCCCGATGTTGCATGCCTTGCAGCGCAGGTTTGGGCACGTACCCCTCGAAACCGTGCCGATGGTGGCTGATCTTCTCAACTGGTCGCAGGCCGAGGTGCACGGTGTCGTGTCGTTCTACAGCGACTTCCGCACTGCGCCACCGGTCGGGCCTTCGGTGCGGGTGTGCCGGTCGGAGGCGTGCCAGGCCGTGGGCGCCGATGCGCTGTGGGAGCACGCACAGGTCCACGGCGGCAGGGTGCAACTCGACCATGTGTATTGCCTGGGCAATTGCGCACTCGGGCCGTCGGTGCAAGTGGGTGGGCGACTGCACGGTCGAGTCGATGCCGCCCGCCTCGATTCGCTGGTGGCCGAGCTGGTGTCCGAGGTGGTGTCGTGACCCGGGTGTGGGTGCCCTGCGACTCGGCAGCGCGCTCCGTTGGCGCCGATGGGGTGGCCGATGCCTTGGTTGCGGCAGGGCTCGACGTCGTACGCAACGGCAGCCGCGGCATGCTGTGGCTCGAGCCGATGGTCGAGATCGAGACCG
>JAYTNH010000188.1:0-5254 GCA_043748395.1 Ilumatobacteraceae bacterium
GCGCAAACTGACAGCCGCTAGCTTGTAGTCGCTAGCTTGCAGGGTATGTGCGGCCGATTCGTTGCATCCAGCTCCGCTGAACACATCGCCGACTTCTTCGGAGCATCGTTCAACGCTGAGTCACTGCCAGCCAACTTCAACGTGGCTCCGACTGCCGATGTCTACGGCGTCGTAGCCGGACCCGACGGCGTGCCGTCGCTGCAGATCTTCCATTGGGGCCTCGTGCCATCGTGGGCGAAGGACATCAAGATCGGCTCCAAGATGACCAACGCCCGGTCGGAAACCCTGGCCGAGAAGCCCGCTTTCAAGTCGCTGTTCCGTACGCACCGCGTGATCCTGCCAATGGACGGCTTCTACGAGTGGCGCGCTGCGCATGTCGGCGCACCGCTCACGAAGGCCGGCAAGCCGATCAAGCAGCCGATGTTCATACATCGGGCCGACGGTGAGCCCTTGTCGGTGGCCGGCCTGTGGGGCACGTGGCGGGACCGATCAGCAGGCCCCGATGCACCGTGGCTGCACAGCTGCACGGTCATCACCACCAGTGCCAACGAGCTCATGCGGCCCGTGCACGACCGAATGCCAGTGATGCTCGACCGCACCGATTGGCACGAATGGCTCGATCCCGGCAACACCGATCTCGATGTGCTCGGTCGCTTGCTGGTGCCGGCGCCCGAGCACCTGTTGACCATGCACGCGGTGTCGACCGAGGTGAACGACTCTCGCAACTCAGGCAGCCAGCTCATCGACCCGATTTAGCCGTCGGCGAGGTGTTCGATGATGGCGTCGGCTGCCGCCAGCAGTTCGTGGCGGTCGACCGTGGCGGCCGCGTTGGCGAACGAGAGCTGCCCCATGTGGTTGGTGGGCACCACGTGGATGTGCGCGTGGGGTACCTCGTAGCCGGCGACGATCAGCCCGACTCGTTCGCAGCCGAATGCCGCCTGTTGTGCTCGGCCCACGCGATGGGCCACGTCGAAAAGGTGGGCGTTCAGGGCGGCAGAGGCATGAATCCAGTGGTCGATCTCTTCGACCGGAACCACCAACACGTGGCCGTGGGCGAGCGGATTGATGGACATGAACACCACGCACAGATCGTCGCGGTGAACAAACGTGCCAGGGATCTGACCTTGAATGATGCGCGTGAAGACGGTGGCCATCAGGCATAGCCTCCGCTCGCGGTGAACACATCGCCAGTGCAATAGCTGCTCTCGGGGCCTGCGAGGAACCGCACGAGCTCGGCCAACTCTGCGGCCTGGCCCATGCGTCCGTTGGCGATGCGCATGGTGATCGCGGCTCGCATCATGTCGTTGGCGGGGGCGAGCAGGGGAGTGTCGAAGTAGCCGGGGCACACCGCATTGATGCGGATGCCCAGATGTGCCGTTTCGAGTGCCGCCGACTTGCTGAGCGCGATGATGCCGGCCTTCGCCGCCGAATAGTGCGCAGTCCCCGAGGACGGCAGCTGCCCGAGTATGGACGAGATGTTGACGATGGCGCCCCGGCGCGCCGGCTGCATGTGTCTGAGCGCAGCTCGGGTGCCATAGAACGCGCCATACAGGTGCACGCGGATCATTCGGTCCCAGTCGGCGTCGGTGAGCTCGACGAGGTAGTTGTAGGGCGCCATCTGGTCGCACTTGCCTTCTACCCGGAGCAGTTGATTGGTGAGCGCCCGCTCGAATCGACCGTCGTCCATCGTCGGGGCAATACCCGCGTTGTTCACCATGATGTCGAGCCGGCCGTGCCGCTCGACCGCCTTGTCGACCTCGGCATCGAACGCCACCGAATCACAGACATCGAACACACTCGAGTCGCCATTCACCGCGATTGCCGTTGCCGCAGCCGAGTCGGGATCGATGTCGTTGACGATGACACGCGCACCATCGGAGGCAAGCCTGCGAGCGAAGGCAGCACCGAGACCCGACCCTGCTCCGGTGATGAACGCGACCTGCCCCTGCAATGCTCCGTCTGTCATGAACGCGATGGTAGGTGGTCGCGCCAACGGCCCGACGCTTGTACGATCCGATCGTGAACGACGCTGCAGCCGGGCCTCTTGCGACGAACCGTTACCTGACGGCACCCAACGGCTTCACCCTGTTGCGCCTGCTGTGCATCCCGTTGTTCTTGTACGTACTGTTCGGCATGAACAACCGCGCCGGCGCCGCGTTCTTGCTCGGCGGGCTTGGCGCCACCGATTGGGTCGATGGCTGGTTGGCGCGCCGGTTCAATCAGACCAGCGAGTTCGGCAAGGTGTTCGATCCCACCGTCGATCGCTTGCTATTCATCGTCGGCATCGCTGGCATCATCATCGATGGCTCAGCACCATTGTGGTTTTGCTGGGCGGTGGTTGCACGCGAGTTCCTGTTCGGGGCCACCGTGGTGATCGCTACCCTCATGTTCAAGATGGCACGTTTCGATGTCACATGGTTGGGCAAGACCGCCACGTTCTTGTTGATGCTCGCGTTCCCTGGCTTCATGCTCGGCGACACCGACTTCCCAGGTCACCAAGCGTTCCTGGTGGCAGCGTGGGTCGTCGGCATTCCGGGCCTCGCGCTCAGCTACTACACGGCCGTGGCGTACATCCCCACCATTCGGGCGAGCATTACAGCCGGCAGGAAGGCGCACCAATGAAGGCAGTCATCATGGCAGGTGGCGAGGGCACCCGCCTTCGGCCGCTCACGTCGAACGCGCCCAAACCCATGTTGCCATTGGCCAATCGACCGATGATGGAACACATCATCATGCTGCTCAAGAAGCACGGTTTCGACGAGATCGTTGTCACCGTCGCCTTTCTGGCCAACCACATCAAGACCTACTTCGGCGATGGCAGCGAGCTCGGTGTGTCGATCTCATACTGCGACGAGCCCATTCCGCTCGGCACGGCAGGCAGCGTCGGAAACGCCCGCCACCTGCTCGACGAGACCTTCATGGTGATCTCCGGCGACGTGCTGACCGACATGGACCTCGGCAAGGTCCTCGAGTTCCACCGCGAGAAGGGGGCGATGGCCACCATCGGTCTCACCGCTGTCGAGAATCCACTCGAGTTCGGCATCGTCATCACCCGCGAAGACGGCTCGATCGAACGATTCCTCGAGAAGCCCACCTGGGGTCAGGTATTCAGCGACACCATCAACACCGGTATCTACGTGCTCGAACCGGGCATCTTCGACTACATCCCCGAAGGTCGCAGCGTCGACTTCTCGAGTGAGGTGTTCCCCGCGTTGCTGGCCGCCGAGCAGCCCCTCTTCGGCGCGGTGATGGAGGGCTACTGGGAAGACGTCGGGACGCTCGAGGCATACCTCAGCGCGCATCGCGACGTGCTCGATGGCAAGGTCGCGGTCGACATCCCGGGCTTCCGAATCAATGACGGCGTGTGGCTCGGAGAAGGTGCCGAGGTGTCGCCAGACGCATTGGTAGTCGGCCCGGCCGTCATCGGCCCCGGATGCAAGATCGAGGCAGGGTGCCACATCGGCCAGTACACCGTGCTGGGCAACAACGTGCGCATTCAACCCGAGGCCCAGGTCGAGCGGTCGGTCTTGCACGACAACGTCTACGTCGGCACGCGGTCGCAGTTGCGGGGTGCCGTCATCGGTCGCAGTTGCAGCATCCGCAACAGTGTCCGCGTCGACGAAGGTGTCGTGCTCGGCGACGAGGTGTTCGTCGGCAGCGATGCCATCCTCACCGACAACGTCAAAGTGTTCCCGTTCAAGACCGTCGAAGACGGTGCCGTGGTCAACAGCAGCATTGTGTGGGAGAGCAAGGGGGCCCGCAGCCTGTTCGGTCGCGATGGCGTCAGCGGGCTCGCCAACGTCGATGTCACGCCCGAGCTCGCAGTGCGAGTGGCCATGGCGTACGGCACATCGCTCAAAAAGGGCAGCCGAGTGGTCACGTCGCGCGACAGCAGCCGCGCTGCGCGCATGCTGAAGCGCGCAATGATGGCCGGTCTCAATGCGTCGGGCATCGATGTACTCGATCTCGAAGTAGCGAGCGTGCCTGTCACCAGGTTTCTGGTGCGTTCTCCACGAGCGAACGGTGGGCTCACCATTCGGTTACATCCCCACGATCCCGATCGTGTTCTGGTGCGTTTCTTCGATACCGGCGGCACCGATGTGACCGAGGACGCCCAACGCAAGATCGAGCGTCTGTTCCAGCGTGAAGACTCACGTCGCGCGCTCGCCGAAGAGGTCGGCGACATCTTGTTCCCGCCTCGAGCGCTCGAGGAGTACACCGTGGCGCTCGAGGCCACAGTGCAGCTCGAAGTGATCCGCGACTTCAAGTTCAAGCTCGTCGTCGACTACTCGTATGGTGCCGCCAGCACCATCATGCCGACGCTCTTGGGCAAGCTCGGCGCCGACGTTCTCTCGGTGAATCCGTACTTGTCCACGGCCGGCAGCGTCTCGTACGACACCGAAGCGGGTCTGCAGCGGGTGGCGGCCCTCGTGCGTGCGTCGGGTGCCCACCTGGGCGCGGTGCTCGACCCCGACGGCGATCGCATCACGTTCGTCGACGATGCCGGCCGGGTGCTCAGCCATACCGACGCGTTACTCTGCTTCGTCGAGTTGGTGTCCGATCATCTGGTGGGCGACACCATCGCCTTGCCGGCGAACGTCACCGAAGCGGCCGTACAGATCGCACGCGACCATGGCGTGCAGGTGGTGCCCACCAAGATTTCAGCACCGGCGCTCATGGCCGCGGCCAACCTTCCTGGTGTGGGCTTCGCCGCCGACGGCGACGGCGGCTACATCCTCCCCGGTTTCCTCCCTGCGTTCGACGGAGCCGGTGCACTGCTGAAGATGCTCGACCTTCTCGCGCGTAGCAATCGCACGCTCAGCTCGGTGGTCGACGCACTCCCGAAGGTGCACCTCGTCCACGACACGGTGATCACTCCCTGGGAGCAAAAGGGGATGGTGATGCGCAGTCTCATGGAGTTGGCGGGCCGCGATGTCGAACTGGTCGACGGCGTCAAGGTGAGGTATCCGGAGGGTTGGGTGCTTGCGCTTCCCGACCCAGAAGAACCGCTCACCCACCTGTGGGCCGAGTCGACCAGCGAGAGCGAAGCGCGTCGGCTCGCGCAGGAATACTCACGACGTATCCGCCAACTCGTCCGCTGAGCGGCGTTCCGTCGCGGCGGTCCGATGCACTAACGTCGTCGGCATGAAGTTCCCCGACAACCTCCGGTACAGCAGCGATCACGAGTGGATCGACGTCAGCGGCAATCGGGCCCGGGTGGGCATCACCGACTACGCCCAAGACGCGCTCGGTG
>JAYTNH010000189.1:0-2774 GCA_043748395.1 Ilumatobacteraceae bacterium
TTACCCCCTGGTGCCACAGTCCGTGCTACGAATGTCGCCATGGCAGGCCCCCTGAGCGGATACCGAATCATCGAGATCGCCGGCATCGGTCCCGGCCCGTTCGCGGCAATGATGCTCGCCGACATGGGGGCCGAGGTCATCCGTGTGGAACGGGCGCAGTCGGTTCGCGGCCCTGCGCCCGACACCCCCCACTTCGACGTGCTCCTGCGCGGTCGACGCAACATCGCCATCGATCTCAAGCACCCCGACGGCGTCGCCACATTGCTCGATCTGGTCGAGCACGCCGACGGACTCATCGAGGGCTTCCGCCCCGGCGTGATGGAGCGACTGGGCATCGGGCCCGACGTGTGTCTGGCGCGCAACCCCAAGCTCGTGTTCGGGCGCATGACGGGGTGGGGTCAGGACGGCCCCTACGCCCAGGCAGCCGGCCACGACATCAACTACATCTCGTTGGCTGGTTCGCTGGCGCACTTCGGCCGCGCCGGCGAAGCCCCGGTGCCGCCACTCAACATGGTCGGCGACTTCGGTGGCGGTGGCATGTTCCTTGCCTACGGCGTGGTGTGTGCGTTGCTCGAGACGCAACGCAGTGGCCAAGGTCAGGTGGTCGATACGGCCATGGTTGATGGCGCGGCCGTGCTGATGAGCATGTTCTGGTCGTTCAAGTCGATGGGAGCCTTCGACGAGAACAATCGCGGCACGAACCTGCTCGACACCGGCGCCCACTTCTACGACGTGTTCAAGTGCGCCGATGGCCAGTACATCTCGCTGGGCAGCATCGAGCCACAGTTCTATGCCGAGCTCATGCGCCTCACGGGTCTCGACGCCGACCCCGAGTTCGCCAAGCAGATGGATCATTCCATGTGGCCGCATCTCAAGGCGCGGCTCCAACAGGTCTTTTCGGCCAAGACCCGCGCCCAGTGGTGCGAGTTGATGGAGGGCACCGATGTGTGCTTTGCCCCGGTGCTCACCATGAGCGAGGCGGCGCAGCACCCGCACAACGTGCAGCGCGCAACCTTCATCGACGTAGCGGGTGCTACTCAGCCTGCGCCCGCACCACGGTTCTCGCGTACTGCTGCCCACGTCGTCAGTGCACCGGCTCATGCCGGCCAGCACAGCCGCGAAGTGCTCGCCGATTGGGGAGTCTCGGCCGAGCGTATCGACGAACTGATTCTGGGCGGAGCGGTGAAGGACGCCTGATGGGAACGCTCGTGTGCTTTCATGCCCACCCCGACGACGAGTCGATCAGTACTGGTGGTTCGATTGCGCGTGCCGCCGCCGAGGGCCACCGCGTGGTGCTGGTCGTAGCGACCAACGGAGACCACGGCCAGGTACCCGACGATCTTGCCGAGGGTGAGACGTTGGTCGATCGGCGACGAGTCGAGACCGAACGATCGGCTGCCGTGTTGGGCGTGCACCGTGTGGTGTGGCTCGACTATGCCGACAGTGGCATGACCGGGTGGGAACAGAACGACCACGAGCGTTCGTTCATGAACGCCCCGGTCGACGAAGCCGCCGCGAAGCTGGCAGCCATTCTCACGTCCGAATCGGCCGATGTGCTCACCACCTACGACTGGCACGGCAACTACGGTCACCCCGACCACATCCAGGTGCACCGAGTCGGTCATCGAGCTGCCGAGATGGCCGCGACGCCGGCCGTGTTCGAAGCCACGCTGAACCGCGACCACATCGGGAAGATGATGGCGATGATGGCCGATCAACGCGGCCCCGACGGCGAGGAGTTCGACCTGTCTGGGCCCGCCGACGACGGCAATCCGATGGGCATGACCGAAGACGAGCTCACCCATGCCGTCGATGTGTCGGCGCACCTCGGGCAAAAGCGCGACTCGATGCGCTGTCATCGCAGCCAGATCACCGATACCAGCTTCTTTTTGGAGATGCCCGACGTAACGTTTGACATGGGCTTCGGCACCGAATGGTTCATCCGGGTCGGCGCCGACCACCCGTTGCGCGCCGGCTGGCTCTTCGAGTGACCCGTCTCTACCTGGTGCGCCACGGGCGTGCGGCGGCCGGGTGGAACGTCGACCCCGACCCGGGTCTCGATGCCGTGGGCGTCGATCAAGCGATGGGCGTGGCTGACCGACTGGCGCCGATGGCTCCGCTCGCAATCGTGTCGAGTCCCTTGCGGCGTTGCCAAGAGACGGCCGCGCCACTCGCGGCACGGTGGGGTGCATCGGTGCGCATCGAGGCTGCGGTCGCCGAGATCCCGTCGCCAGAAGGCATCCCCATGACCGAGCGGGTCGAGTGGTTACGCGTCGCGATGGCCGACACCTGGTCGGCATTGGGTGTGCGGTACACCGACTTTCGAGATGGCGTCGCGCGGTCGCTGCTGGCGCTCGAGGCAGACACCGTGGTCTTCAGTCATTTCGTTGCAATCAACGCGGCCGTCGGTGCCGCGTTGGGCAATGACAGGGTGCTCATCCATCACCTCGACAACTGCTCGGTCACAGTGCTCGACGCGTTCGATGGGTCGCTGCATCTCATCGAGTCCGGCGACGAGGCCGACACCCTGATCCGCTAAATCACACTCCCGGTGGCACACTTGCCGCTATGGCATTTCTCAGGGTTCTGATCGTGGGCGGCGTGACGCTTGCACTGGCTGCTGCTTCGTGCAGTTCCGACCGTTCGAGTGCCCCGACCACGCTGCGTCCACTGGTCACCACCTCGACCGCCGCAGCCACGTCAACCACGGTCGCCGCCACCACAACCTCGGTGGCACCGACCACTTCGACGACTTCCACGTCGTCCACCACCAG
>JAYTNH010000190.1:0-6309 GCA_043748395.1 Ilumatobacteraceae bacterium
CATCTCGGTGAGCCTCGCCGCGAATGCGTGGTGCTCGAGGTGCACGGCGAAGGTGGCGTCGCCCCGTTCATGGTGCGCTGGGAAGCCGACGGGCACACCGGGCTGTTCTACCCGGGCTCCGATGCCAGCGTGGTGCACCACGACGCGTCGTCGGTCTGAGCCGCTGGCCCCCGCCTGCTTTGCGGGTCGCGTGGCAGACTCGCTGCGTGACGACCGAGCTGCTCTACCTGCACGACGCCTACCTGCTCGAGTTCGACGCGTCGGTGGTCGATGCCCGTGACGGCGCCGTGGCGCTCGACTGCACGGCGTTCTACCCCACTGGCGGCGGCCAACCCCACGACATCGGCACCCTCGGCGCGCTGCAGGTGACCGATGTGCGCAAGGAGGGGCCGCTCGTGTGGCACTCGGTGCAGGGCGATGCACCGTTGCCTGGTGTGGGCGACCGGGTGCACGGGATCGTCGAGTGGGAACGTCGTCACCAACTGATGCGTACGCACACTGCGCTGCACGTGCTGTGCGGTGTGATCTGGAACGAGTGGCGGGTGCCGGTGACCGGCGGCAACATGGAACCGCTCAGCGCACGGATGGATTTCGAGTTCGACCCCGTGCCGGAAGGTTTCGGCCAGCGCATCGAAGAGCTGGTCAACGTCGAGCTGGCGGCCGACCGCCCGATCGTGGTCTCGTTCCTGCCTCGCGACACTGCGGTGCACGATGCCGACCTCATCCGCACCAAGGTGAACATGATCCCCGAGGCCGTGATCGAGATCCGCGTGGTCGACATCGTCGGTCTCGACAAGCAGGCCGACGGCGGCACGCATGTGCGCTCGACCGCCGAGGTCGGCCGCATTCGCGTGATCAAGCTCGAGAACAAGGGCAAGGGCAACAAGCGAGTCCGCCTCGAGGTCATCGACGCCTGACGTCTCGCGCCGGCTGTCATCCGCAGTCGGTGGCGACCTCGAGCGCTCGGCAGATCTCCCGCATACGGATGCCGCTCAGTGTTCCGATGCGCTCGACGAGCACGGCGATCGAAACCGATTCGATCGAGTCGAGATTGACGGCGCTCTGGCGCTCGATGGGGTCATCGCCGGGCTCGAGGACGACCTCGCTCGGCAGGCCGCGGATCGTCGTGGTGCAGGGAGCGATCAATGCGCGTCTCAGTCGGGGGATCGCAGCGTCGCGGGAGAGCACCACGACGGGTCGTCGCCCGATCTCGGGGGGTTCGCACCACCACAGCTCACCTCGCCTCGGAAGGTTGGTCATGTCGCCGCAGCCGCATCGCGAAACGACGCGAGATCACCCCACTCGTCGCCCTCGTCGATCGGGTGGGCGCGGTAGGCGGCAGCGTAGGCGTCATCGATCTCGACAGCTCGGTAGCGCGCGAGCAGCGCCGTGAGCGCTTCGTCGATGAGGACAGCGTCGGTTGCACCGCCTCGCAACCTCCGTGCGTCGTCGAGGAGCTCGCGGCTCACGGTCGTACTGAGTCGAATGCGCGTCATGCCACGATCATGCCATGCTCGTGGCACACACAGCAACCATGACGGCGGCCGGCGATGCCGCGAGGTGGCGTAGAGTCACGGGTCATGCGTGAGCGGCAAGAGGTGCAGTTTTTCAACGCGCTGTACCGTGCCGCGCCCGGGTACGCCACCGCCTGGTGGGTGCTCATCGTGCTGCGCGGAGTGTTGCCGGCGGTGGTGTCGTTGGCGTTCGGCTGGTTGGTGAGCACCGTCACCCGCGGTGTGTCGCTCACCGGCCCACTGGTGCTCGTGGGTGTGGCGTTCACGATCATGCTCGTCGTGCAGCCCCTGCACCAGGTGGTCAGCGCCAACCTCGGCAGCCGCATGGCTGCGCACCTCTACGACCGGTTGATGGCGGTGTGCGTGCAGCCCGCCGGCATCGGCCACCTCGAATCGTCGGCACTTGTCAACGACCTCGCCATGGCCCGCGATTTCGACCTCGGCATGATGGGCCCGCCGCTCGACGTCTCGATGGACTTCATCGCTACCGGTTTGGTCGATTTGGTGGTCGGTGTGGCGGCCGCGCTGCTGTTGTTCGGTTTCCACTGGTGGATCCCGCCGCTCGTGGTGGTCGGCTGGGGCTCCACCCACTGGTTGTTGCGCGAGAGCGGGGTGTGGAAGGACCGCAACACCGACGAGGTGCGCAACGCGCAACGCCACGCCGACTACTCGTACCGACTGGCCGTCGATGCCGCTCCGGCAAAAGAGGTGCGCTACTTCGGCGCCGCCGGTTGGGTGATCGACCGGTTCGTCACCACTCGGCGTCGCCTCTACGACCTGCAGTACGAGGCCACCCGGCTGCGCGAGCAGTCGGTGTGGTTGTGCGTGCTACTGGTGGCGAGTGTGAACGTGCTGGTGTTCTGGCTCATCGCCGATGCCGCTGCCGATGGTGCCATCAGCACGGCCGCAGTCGTGATCTTCGTGCAAGCAGCCATCGGTGTGTCGGCCATCGCCTTTGGCGGACTGAACTGGGCGCTCGACGGCGCGTCCGCCCCGGTGGCGGCGCTGCGCCGGCTCGAAACTGCCGTCGCACCTGCGGGCAATGTCGCCAGCCACGGCGTGTTGGCGCCGGCTGCCACGGCCCCCGAGGTGCGCTTCCACGACGTGCACTTCGGTTACCCGCACGACGACCGCGAGGTGCTGTCGGGCTTCGAGCTCACGGTGCCCGCCGGCAGCTCGCTGGCAATTGTCGGCCAGAACGGCGCGGGTAAGACCACGCTCGCCAAGCTGCTGTGCCGCCTCTACGACCCCACGTCGGGCACCATCGTGATCGACGGCGTTCCCTTGGTCGATCTCGATCTCGACGCGTGGCGACGGTGCACCACGGCTGTGTTCCAAGACTTCGTGCGCTTCGAGTTGCCGCTACGCGTCAACGTCGCACCGCTCGGCGCACCCGACGACGTCATCCGCGCGGCGCTGGTCGATGCCGGTGCCGATCAGTTGGCCGGCGGCGATCTCGACACCGTGCTGTCGAAGGCCTACCCAGGCGGCACCGACCTGTCGGGCGGGCAGTGGCAGCGCATCGCGCTCGCCCGCACGTTGTGCGCGGTGCGCCAAGGCGCTGGCCTGGTGCTGCTCGACGAGCCAACCGCACAGCTCGACGTGCGTGGCGAGGCCGAGATCTTCGAGCGGGTGCTCGCCGCCACCCGGCATTGCACCACCATCTTGATCTCGCATCGGTTCTCGACGGTTCGCCTGGCCGACCAGATTGCCGTCATCGAGCATGGCAGCCTCATCGAACACGGTTCACACGACGAGTTGGTGGCGCTCGACGGGCGCTACCGCACGATGTTCGACCTGCAGGCGGCACGATTCGCCGAGGGCGTCGCCGACCTCGACGAGCGCGGCGAGGCGGTGGTGCATGAAACCCTCTCATGACGACACCTCGGCACTGCCGCCGGCGCTGCCCGCGCTGTGGCGAACCTTCTCACTCGGGTACCGGGCCGAGCCGCGATTGCTCGTGCTCTCGCTCGGCCTCGCGCTGTTGATGATGCTGCCCGACGCGCTGCTGGCCCTGTGGCTGAAGTTCCTCATCGACGGCGTGGTTGACGGACGACGCACCGCCATCGTGGTGGCTGCGCTCGGGCTGGCCGTCTCGACCACCGCCACCTGGTATCTCAGCCTGCTCTCGCAGCGTGTGCAACGCCGGTTCCGTGATCGCATCGCCATCGCCCTCGAGTCGCACGTGGCTCGGCTGCAGGCATCGGTGCCCACTATCGAGCACCACGAGCGCCCCGAATACCTCGACCGGTTGGCGATGCTGCGCGACCAGGTGTTCACGCTCGATCACCTGTTCATGTCGCTGTTCTCCACCCTCGGCTGGATGTTCCGGCTCGTGATCATCGCCGTGCTGCTCGGCTCCATCCATCCGGTGCTCGTGTTGCTGTTGGCGTTCTCGCTGCCTGCGTTCTACACGTCGACGTGGCGGCCAGCAGTCGAGCGGCGCGTCGAGGAATCGGTCATCGCCAACACTCGCCTCGCCCGTCACCTGTTCGATCTCGGCACCACGGCACCCGCTGGTAAAGAGGTACGCGTCACCCGTACCGGCACCTGGCTCACGGCCGAACGCCGCGAGTCGTGGGAGCGCTGGTACCGACCGGTGGCCAGGGTGCGATGGGTGACGGCGGCATGGCAGTCGCTGGTGTGGGCGATCTTCGGCGCCGGATACGTGGGGGCCATCGTGTACGTCTCGTCGGTGCTCGACCGCGGAGTCGGCGACGTGGTGCTGGTCGTCGCCGCCGGCACGCAGTTGGCGCGTTACATCGGTGGCACGGCCGGTGAGCTGGGCTTCCTGCGTGGCTTCTGGCTCGACTCGTCACGCCGGCTGATGTGGCTCGAAGATTACGCCGCGTCGGTCGATCGCGCGGCCACCGCGGCAGCGCCCGAAGCGCTGCACGACGGCATCAGGTTCGAGCACGTCTCGTTCCGCTACCCCGGCACCGAGCGGATGGTGCTCGACGACGTCGACCTGCTGTTGCCAGCGGGCGCTGTGATCGCGATCGTCGGCGAGAACGGTGCTGGTAAGTCCACGTTGGTGAAGCTGCTGGCGCGCATGTACTCGCCCACATCGGGACGCATCGCGGTCGACGGTGTCGACCTGGCCGACATGCCCAGCGACGATTGGCGTGAGCACCTTGCCGGCGCGTTCCAAGACTTCTACCGCTTCGAGTTCCCTGCCCAGCGCACCGTTGGAGTGGGCGATCTCGAACGGGTCGACGATCGCGAGGCGGCCACCGTGGCGATCGACCGGGCAGGAGCCCACGATGTGATCGAACGGCTGCACGAAGGCCTCGACACGCAGCTCGGACCATCGTGGGATGGTGGCGTCGAGGTGAGCTTCGGGCAATGGCAGAAGTTGGCGTTGGCGCGCGGGTTCATGCGTGACGACCCGCTGCTGCTCATCCTCGACGAACCCACCGCGGCGCTCGACGCCGAGACCGAGCACGAGTTGTTCGACGGGTTCGCCCGCGCCGCTCGCACCCGCACCGACAACGGCCGCATCACCGTGCTGGTGTCGCATCGCTTCTCGACGGTGCGCATGGCCGACCTGATCATCGTGATGGACGGCGCACGAGTGGTCGAGTACGGCCGCCACGACGACCTGGTGGCACAGGGCGGCCAATACGCCGAGCTGTACCACATCCAGGCCGCCGCTTACCGCTGAGGGTCGGCCGGGTACACCAGACCAACTTCGGCCCTCTCTATGCAGATCGATCCACTCGAGATTGAGTCCACGGTGACTGATCCACCACCCCCGGTGAGGGGCACGAACAAGTCGTGATGACCAGCCTGTAATTCGACCTCCACATGGTCAGAACCCAAGCCACGGTGATGGCGATGATGCCCAGCGACCGGCCCGACTTCATCGGGTCAGTCTGTCATGGAATGCGTTCCCGTCGCGTGCGAGAATGCTGCCATGACATCGGTCGAACCCTCGCAGTTCTACACCGGATTGGTCGCGCAGTTGTATGCGCCGCTGCGCGGGTCGGTCGCCGACGTCGACGCGTGCGAACGCTTCGTACGCGCGAGTGGGCAACCTGCGCTCGAGCTGGGCTGCGGGCACGGCTACCCGCTCATCGAGCTACGCCAGCGCGGCCTCGACGTGGAAGGTCTCGACTCATCTGGCGACATGCTCGACCTGGCGCGCGCCGGCGCACGGGTCGCTGACGTTGCGGTGGTGCTGCATCACGCGTCGATGGAGACGATGTCGCTGGGCACGACGTATCAGTCGATCTTTCTGGCCGGGCCGACGTTCAACCTGCTGCCCGACGATGCAGTGGCAGTCGCCGCGCTCGCCGCAATTCGTGCGCATCTTGCGTCTGGTGGCCTGGTCCAGATCCCGCTGTTCATCCCGCAGCCGCTCAAACCCGAGGCGCTCGGCTTCGCCAAGCAGTTACCGACCGCTGCTGGCGGCGTGATGCGCTGCACCACGGTGAGCGTCGAGCGCGACGAGGCCGCGCGCACGCAGGCGATCATGCTTCGCTACGAGCTCGACGAGGCTGGGGTGTGCACGGTGGTCGAGCGTCCGTGGCTGTTGCACTGGTACACGCCAGCGGGCTTCACCGCCCTGGTCGAGGCGGCGGGTCTCGCGGTCGTGAGCCTCACCGATCATCGGGGCCGCCCCTTGCGAGACGGCAACTGGCAGTTCGTGTTCACGCTCGCCCACCCGTCCGTCCGAGAGGATTCACGCCATGCCCAAGATTCGTGAGCTCGACAAGGTCGAGGCTGACTACCCACTGAGCGGTGCCAACCACACGGTGCTTCGCCAGCCGATGCCGGTGTCGTCCGACGTGCT
>JAYTNH010000191.1:0-2416 GCA_043748395.1 Ilumatobacteraceae bacterium
CCGTGATGGTGACCTCCGGAGAACGCTCCATCACATTGAGAAGCTGTGTGTTGAAGAACGCGCGCTGGGCGGCGACGTCGTCGACGGTGCCCTTGGCGATGCTGTGGCCGCCCTCGTAGGTGACGAGGCCGTTGGTGGGGTCACCGAAGCCACGGCCGTACACCACTGAAGCAGCCGGGCCGAGCGTGGTGGCGGCCAGCACATCGGCCTGGTTGGGGTCGTAGATGACCACCTGCGTGGTGGGTCGCCACCGCGAGCCGGTGGCCGGCATGTAGATCTGCTCGGAGCCGTTCTGCTGGGCGAGGTCGGTGCGACCCTTGAACTGGGCAACGGGGTCGCCGCCGCTTACCGGGTCGAGCGTGTACGGCGCGGCGTAGTACGGCCGGGTGTCGGTGGTCTCTTTGTAAAAGGCGTAGGGCACCGAGCCGCCACTGTGGCTCCCGAACGCCTTGAGGCCGTTGTCGGTGAGGAAGTTCATCACCAGCGGGTTGGCCGGGGCGTCGTTGAGCCTGATGAGCTCGAGCACGCTCACGGCGTGACAGCCAGCCCAGATGTAGCCGCCCTGGTCGTTGAACGCGATCAACTGCTTGTGCGTCGCGTAGGTCGGGTCGGCGTGCGGCATGACGAAGTAGTCGTCGCAGGGGGTTAGCTGACTCGGATCGGCGAAGCGATAGGCCGGTGGGTTAGCGGGGTCGACGAGCGAGCCCTGGGGGATGCCGGCGTTGGCGAAGAAGCCGGTGGCGATGGCGCCGTTCTTGAGGTCGAGCACGTTGCGGTTCCAACCGGCGATGGTGGCGAACACGGGCAAGTTGGCCACCACGCCGTTGCTGCAACCCTGTACCGAACTGGCCGTGGCGTTGTAGCCGAGGATCTGTGCATTGGCGACTGGGCCAGTACCGACCCCAGCACCGGTGTGCCCGGCTGCCGGCTGGTTGGCGTTGAGGAGGCGGAAGGCATCGATCACCGGTTTCGCCTGGGCGACGAACTCCTTGGTGATGATGTACGCGCCGGTGGAGATGTCGCGCGAGGTGTACAGCGCGCCGCCGGCATCGCAGTCGAAGCTGAAGTCGATGCCGTCGTTACCCTTGGTCTGGTCGACGCCGTTGCCGACGTTGTTGTTGCCTGCCGGAGATGTCTTGGCGGGGTTGATCACCCACTGCACAGGAATGCGAGCCTTGACCAGTGCGTAGATGAGGCCGTACGGCTTGAGCCCTTGACCGGTGGTCTGGCTGACTGCGGCACCGGTGACCGTGCCGGCATCGATCACGTACGCGCCGGCGATGAGCGGAACGTCGGGCGCGTCAGTAGCAGGGTTGGGGTTCGGGAACCCGGCGGCTTGCACCGGCATGGCCGTGACCAGTGGGGCGACGGCCATGACCGCGCCCAACATGGCAGTGACGAATCGTTTCCCGCGACCTTGCTGCATGACTTCCCGCTCTCGTGCCGCCCGGTTCTCCGACGAATCCGGTTCAGGCCGATGAGCCTACTAAAACCGCCACGTTACGTCTACGATCCCCTACCGTTAGTAGTCAAGAAGTGTTCAAGAACACTGGCTGCGCTTTCCTGCCTAGAGCACGACCGTGTTCGACGGTGGAACAACAACGCCCGATGGGTCGGGTCGGTATGTCAGCCTGACGGCCACATCGTCGATCGCCTCGCCATCCTGGAACTGCGTTCCGGTCGCCACTAGTTGCACCAACCGCTCGGTCGAGAACCAGATTTCGAACGTGCTGGTGCCACCGATCTCGTCATCGCCGATGACCTCGAGGCTGTTGGTGCGTAAGAACTCGACGACGGCGGTGGCCGCGAACATGGTGCGAAAGCCCCTCACCCCCTGGCCGTCGATGGTTCGATCGGGCAGCCGCTCGGCCGCGAAGGGCACCTCGCGGTGTAACTGGGCAAGCTGGTCGAGCGAGTCGAACACGCGACCCAGATCGGTGTAGCCAGTGCTCACGAAGTCATCCACCTGGACGGCGTCGCTGATCTTTTGGAACGGTGTGTTCGGATCGGCACCAGGGGCGACGATACGAACGAACACATCACCGTCGATCACCACGTATTGCGACCGCGTCGGCGTCTTGCTCGCCGGGTCGCCCACGGCGGCGATCGGGCTGAGCAGCTCGGTCCACGAGACCGCTCGGCGTTGTGCATCGAGCGCCACGGTGAGGTCGGAGCGCATACCAGTGATGTAACCCACCGATTCGACACGAACGAACGGCTCGGCCATCAACGCCGACACTGCGGCCTCGAGCTCGGGCGTCACTTGTTCGCTCGCCACCGCCACACCTGCGACGGGCACGAACTGGTCGTCGACGGTGACTGTCGACGGTGAGTCCGGCCAGACGGTGAGTGCCACGATGACCAGTGCTGCGATCACGCCGACCACGGCCGCCACACCGATGTACCACCTGCGCCG
>JAYTNH010000192.1:0-7278 GCA_043748395.1 Ilumatobacteraceae bacterium
ACCCGCGTCGAGCAGAGCACCAACTACGAACGCCTCGTACTCGACATCGAGACCGATGGCAGCATCACCCCGCGCGAGGCACTCGCTTCGGCCGGAGCCACACTGCGCTCGCTCGTCGATCTCGTTGCGTCACTCAGCGACGAGCCGCAGGGTCTCGAGCTCGGCGAAGTCGCCAGTACCGCTGCCCTGTCGCCCGATCTCGACCTCCCGATCGAAGATCTCGACCTATCCGAGCGCCCGCGTAACTGCCTCAAGCGTGCCCAGATCAACACCGTCGGCGAGCTGCTCACCAAGAACGAAGACGACCTGCTCAACATCACCAACTTTGGGCAGAAGAGCCTCGATGAAGTGAAGCAGAAGCTCGACGAGCGCGGCCTCACGCTTCGCGGCTGACCCAGGAGACCAATAGCCATGCCCGCAACCCCACGTAGAGCCCGCAACTTTGGCGGCAGCTCACAACATCAACGCCTGATGATGGCCAACCTCACCGCGTCGCTCATCGCCGCCGAGGCCATTGTCACCACCGAGGCCAAGGCCAAGGCCCTTCGCCCGATCGCCGAGAAGCTGATCACGAAGGCCAAGAAGGCCCAAGACGACAGCCCGATGACGCTGCACCGCATCCGTCAGATCCAGAGCTACCTGGGCGATAAGGAGATGACCCACAAGCTGGTCTCCGAAGTCGCGCCGCGGTACGACGATCGCAGTGGCGGTTACCTGCGCATCCTCAAGCTCGGGCCTCGTCAGGGCGACAATGCGCCCATGGCGCGCATCGAACTCGTCTAACACGGTCGCTCCGGCGCGTCAACCGCGATGACGGCTCGCAGGTTCCGCATGACGGTGGCCTACGACGGGGCGCCGTTCCATGGCTTCGCCGAGAGCGAAGACGTCGAAACGGTCATGGGCGTGCTGCGTGAGGCTCTCGAGCGGATCGCCCGTGTGCCGTGCAATCTGGTTGGTGCCGGTCGTACCGACACCGGCGTGCACGGCTGGGGGCAAGTCGTCAGTGGAGACCTTCCCGATCGCTTCGACCCGGTCGATCTTCAACATCGTCTCAACAGCATGTGCCGACCGCACATTGCCGTGCGCGACATGCACTGGGTCGACGATCCCATGTTCAACGCCCGCTACAGCGCGCAATGGCGGCACTATCGGTACCTGGTGCTCAACGCCACCGACCCTGTGCCGTTCCTTGCCGGCACCGCTTGGCATGTCGAGCGCCCGCTCAACTTGTGGGCAATGCAGTTGGCGTGCGACCCGATCATCGGCGAGCACGACTTCACCGCGTTCTGTCGTCGGCCCAAGCCGATTGAGGGTGAGCGCGAACGTTCGATGAATCGACTCGTGATGCAGGCCGGGTGGTGCAAGGTGAGCGACGAGCACTCTGATGCGCTGTTGCGCTTCGAGATTCGGGCCAACGCGTTCTGTCATCAGATGGTGCGCGCCCTCGTGGGCACCATGGTCGATGTCGGCCTGGGCAAGATGGTGGCCGGCGACGTACGGTCGGTGCTGATGGGGCGCGATCGTTCGGTCGCCGGACAGGTTGCGCCGGCCCATGGCCTGTGCTTGTGGGAAGTCGGGTACTGAGCGTGTCGGGAAGATTCTGCGTCGGGACGTGGTTGTAGTCGCCATGCCCGAACAGCGCATCCTTCTCGTTTCAACGCCGGTCGGACCACTGGGCAGCGGCATCGGTGGGGGCGTCGAGTTGACGTTGCACAGCCTGGTGCTCGGCCTGTCAGAGTTGGGTCATCACGTCGAGGTCGTTGCGCCCGCAGGGTCGCTGCACGTTGGCGAACGCACGCATCAGATCGATGGCGCGTGGCAGGTGCCGAGTCAGACCGTCGGGCGCGATGCGCTGGTCACGATGCCTGCATCATCGGTGCTCGGTGCCATGTGGCAATGGGTGCTCGATCATCAACAGCAGTTCGATGTCGTGTTGAACCTTGCCTACGACTGGCTGCCGCTCTATCTCACGCCGTTCCTCGACGTGCCGGTGGCGCACCTGATCAGCATGGCGTCGGTGAACGACGTGATGGATGAAGCGATCGAGGCGCTGGTGGCTACCCGCTCAGGCAGCCTTGCCGTGCACAGTCGTGCGCAGGCGGCCACGTTCCCCACGTCGGCGAGTGCGTTCCGCGTGATCGGCAACGGCATTGCTGTCGACCGATACGACATGCACGTCGTGGCCGACCGCCCCGGTTACCTGGGCTTCGTGGGGCGCATCTCGCCCGAGAAGGGCATCGACGACCTCTTCGCAGTCTCCGAACTCACTGGCCGACCTGTGAAGGCGTGGGGCCTCATGCAAGATCGGGGCTGCTGGGATGCCGCCGTCGCCGCGCACCCCGGTGCGCGCGTGACGTACGAGGGGTTCTTGGCCACCGACGATCTGCAGGCTGCCATCGGCGGTTGCACGGCGTTGTTGATGACCCCCAAGTGGGTCGAAGCGTTCGGCAACGTCGCCATCGAGGCAATGGCCTGCGGCGTGCCCGTGATCGCCTACAACCGCGGCGGCCCGGCCGAGATCGTCGTGCACGGTGAAACCGGATTCCTTGTCGAGGCCGACGATGTGCGCGCCATGGCCGACGTGGTGGCACGAGTCGGCCAGATCGATCGCATCGCCTGTCGCCAGCGCGTCGAGGAGCACTACTCGATCAAGGCGTTGGCGAGTCGTGTCGAGAATTGGCTCGCCGATGTCGTGGCGCTTGCCGATTTGGCCTGAACGCCCGTATCCTTGTCGGGTTCACAGGCGACAATACAAAGGGTTGCGAATGCGCACGTACAGTCCCAAAGTCAGCGAAATCACTCACGATTGGCACGTCATCGATGCCGACGGACTGGTACTCGGCCGCATGTGCACCGAAGCAGCACGCGTGCTGCGCGGCAAGCACAAGCCCACCTTCGCTCCCCACATCGACACCGGTGACCATGTGGTCATCATCAATGCGTCCAAGGTCGTACTCACCTCGGGCAAAGCCGATGCCAAGGGCGTCTACAACTACAGCGGTTATCCCGGCGGCATGAAGCGCGAGACATACGCCGAACTGCTCGGCCGCAAGCCCGCCGATGCCATCCGCCGCAGCATCAGGGGCATGCTGCCCAACGGTCCGCTCGGTCGCCAGATGCTCAAGAAGCTCAAGGTGTACCCGGGCGCCGAGCACCCGCACGCCGCACAGAACCCCGCCGTACTCGAACTCGCTGCCGCCAAGGCCCGCTGAGCAACCTCAGACAAAGGACACGTACTCTTCGATGGCCACCAAGCCGCTCACTCAAACCACCGGTCGTCGTAAAGAGGCCGTCGCCCGCGCCCGCCTTCGCACTGGCACCGGCGTGCACACCATCAACGGCAAGGCCTTCGACGCCTACTTCACCACCGCCCTGCACCGCATGGTGGTTACCGAGGCGCTGCGCGTTGTCGACGTCGAAGAGGCGTACGACATCGATGCAACCATGCACGGTGGCGGCGTCAGCGGTCAGGCCGGCGCACTGCGCATGGCCATCGCCCGTGCCCTGGTCGAACTCGACCCCGAGGCTCGCCCGGCGCTCAAGAAGGCCGGCCTGCTCACCCGCGACCCGCGTCGCAAGGAGAGCAAGAAGTACGGCCTCGTCAAGGCCCGCAAGGCCAAGCAGTACACCAAGCGCTGATCGGCGTCCCGGTGCTGCACTTCGGCACCGACGGTGTGCGCGCTCAAGCGTTCACCGAGCTCACGCCCCAATACGTCGCTGCCCTCGGCTTCGCCGCGGGCACGGTGATCGGTGGCGACCGTTGGGTGATCGGCCGCGACACGCGCGTGTCGGGCGAGGTGTTCGAACGTGCGCTGGCCGCCGGCCTCACCGCAGCGGGCGCACAGGTGGTGTCGATGGGCGTCGCGCCAACGCCTGCCATTGCGCACGTCGGTGCCACATCGTTGGTACCTACGGCGGTGATCACCGCCTCGCACAACCCGTTCAGCGACAACGGCGTGAAGCTGTTCGCCCCTGGCGGACGCAAGCTCACCGACCACGTCGAAGCCCAGATCGAAGCCGCCATCGCCGAGTCCAGCATCCCCGACCGCCTGGCGAACTTTGGCGGTGAGTGGTCGCTGAGCGACCCTTCATCGCCAAAGTTCGAGGTTTCGAGGGTGGGGGCGTACGAGTCGCACGTCGTGGGGCTGTTTCCGGCGGCGGCTTTGCGGGGCTTGAAGGTGGTGCTCGACTGCGCGAACGGGGCGATGAGCGCAGTGGCTCCGCATGTGGCGCGGGCGCTCGACGCCCAGGTCGAGGTGATCAATGCCGAGCCGGACGGTCGCAACATCAATCATCACTGTGGTGCCACACACCCGCACGACCTGTCGGCTGCGGTGGTGGCGGCCGGCGCCCACCTGGGGCTCGCCTTCGACGGTGACGGCGACCGGGTGATCGCGGTTGACGAGTTGGGCAATGTGGTCGACGGCGACCGCCTCATCGCACTCGCCGCGCTGCACCTGCGCGAACTGGGCGAACTCACGCATCACGCCGTGGTGGTGACGGTGATGAGCAACCTCGGGTTCCACCGGGCCATGCACGCCGCTGGCATCGACGTGGTGACGACTGCGGTCGGCGATCGGTACGTGCTCGAGGCGCTCGAGGCCGGCGACTACGCGATCGGCGGCGAACAGAGTGGCCACATCATCTACCGTCACCTCGCCACCACGGGCGACGGGCTACTCGCCGGCCTGCGATTGGCTCACTACGCGCACGATCATCATCGGCCACTGTCGATGCTCGCCGCCGATGTGATGACCGGCTACCCACAGGTGCTCGTGAACGTGCGGGTCGTCGACCAACACCCCGATGTGGCCGACGAGATGGCGGCCGAAATCGCCGACGGCGAGCGCGTCTTGGCGGGCGAGGGGCGGGTGCTCGTGCGCGCCAGTGGCACCGAGCCACTTATCAGGGTGATGGTCGAAGCGGCGACTGCCGAGCAGGCCCAAAGCGTCGCCGATGAGCTGGCCGCTGCTGCCCAGCGTCGGTTCGGCTGACGGCGTAACCTGTTCGACATATGTGCGGCATCATTGCGATCGTCAGTCGGCCTGCAACACGGCCGCACCCCGAACCCTCACAGCTGCTGGCCTTGCTCGACACGGCACTCGCGGCCTCGACGTTGGCCGAAGCCACGGCCTTGCTCGTCGACGTCGATCGCTTGCTCCATGGCGTGCCAGGAGTGAGTACGCTGGTGGGCCGCCACGAGCTCGTTGCCGGAATCATCGCCAGGCTCGACCAGTTCGACGGACGTGTTACCACGCGCGAGGCCGAATCGACCGACCAGCTCGGGCCTGACGAACTCGAAGCCGCCAACGCCGAGCTCATCGCTGCGCGAGATGCGGCGTGGGCCATTCGTAAGGATCGACTGCGCACTGCATCGGCCGTGGCCGACTTGGCGGGCCGCGATGCAGGCACCGCTGCGGTTGCCGGATTTCTCGCCGTGCAGTTGGCGCTCAGCGCGATCGACCGCATGGAGGTACGTGGCCGCGACAGTGCCGGGCTGCACCTGTTCGTGTGGAACCATGGGCTGTCGGCCGACGATCCAACGGTCGCCGCCATGGTGGCCCAGCGCGGGTCCGATCCGCTGTTCCAGAACGGCAGTGTGCGTCTGGCCGGTCCGTGCTTCAGCTTCGTGTACAAGGCTGCAGCCGAGATCGGCGAGCTCGGCGACAACACCCGAGCGTTGCGCGCAGCCATTCAGGCCGACAGCCTGCTTCGCCTCGCTCTGGCCGGTGCCGACGCGCGTGTGTCGGTGCTCGGTCATACCCGTTGGGCGAGTGTCGGCATCATCAGCGAACCGAACTGTCACCCGGTGAACGGCGAGCAGGCCGAGCAATCTGGTGGCGACGTGTTGCCGTACACCGTTGCGGTGCTCAATGGCGACGTCGACAACCATGCCGACATCAAGGTCAACCATGGGCTACGTCTTCCCGGCCCCATCACCACCGACGCCAAGGTCATTCCGGCGGTCATGGCCAAGCAGGCGCAAGCTACCAACGGCGACCTCGCCGAGGCGTTCAGGCGTACCGTGGCCGAGTTCGAGGGCAGTGTGGCCATCGCCGCCGCAGCGGCCGACGCACCCAATCATGTACAACTCGCGCTTCGCGGTAGCGGCCAGGCGCTGTATGTAGGTTTGGGCGACGACTTGTTCATCGTGGCCAGCGAACCCTATGGGGTCGTGGAAGAAACCGATCGCTTCGTGCGTGTCGACGGCGAGACCGCTTCGCCATCGGGCAGTCGCGGTCAGGTGTTCGTGCTCGATGGCGAATTGGCCGGCGAACTCGCAGGGATTCGCCGCATTGCTTACGACGGCGAGGAGCTTGCGCTCGCGCTCACCGACGTTGCCACGGCGCAGGTCACCACTCGCGACATCGATCGCGGTGATGCCCCGCACTTCTTGCTGAAAGAGATCACCGAGGCCCCCGAGAGCTTCCGCAAGACGCTGCGCGGCAAGATCTCCGATGCCTCCGGCCGACTCGTTGCCGTCGTCGGCGAGCGTGGCCTGCCGGCTGCGGTTGCCGCACGGCTGGCCGACGGCAGCATCACCAAGGTGCGCGTCATCGGCCAGGGCACGGCGGCTGTGGCCGGACGCAGCATGGCGTCGGCGCTCGAAACCTTGAGCGATGGCCTGCTCGACGTCGACCCCATCACGGCCACCGAACTGAGCGGTTTCAACCTGCGCCTCGACATGAGCGACACGCTGGTGGTGGCGATCAGCCAGAGCGGCACTACCACCGACACCAACCGAACGGTCGATCTGGCCAGGGGTCGCGGTGCGACGGTGCTGGCCATCGTGAACCGTCGCAACAGCGACCTGGTCGACAAGAGTGACGGCGTTGTGTACACCAGCGACGGTCGCGATGTAGAGATGAGCGTCGCCAGCACCAAGGCGTTCTACGCGCAGGTCGCGGCTGGCGTGCTGCTCGCGTGTGCCATCACCGAGGCAGCTGGCCACGGTTCGGCGCAGCGTCGCCACGACCTGCTCACGTCGCTGCGCGAGGTACCCGATGCCATGCGCCAGGTGTTGCTCCGCCGGCCCGAGATCGCCGAGGCCGCCGGGCGTTTTGCGCCTCAGCGTCGCTACTGGGCGATCGTGGGCAACGGCCCCAACGCCGTTGCGGCCGAAGAGGTTCGCATCAAACTCAGTGAGCTCTGCTACAAGTCGATCGCCTGCGACATCACCGAGGACAAGAAGCACATCGACCTGTCCAGCGAACCGCTCATCTTCGTGTGCGCGGCGGGTCTGGTGGGCAGCACGGCCGACGATGTCGCCAAGGAAGT
>JAYTNH010000193.1:0-2118 GCA_043748395.1 Ilumatobacteraceae bacterium
AACGACGAGAACATGAGCACGGCAAACCCTCCGAGCGTGGTGAGTGCCGATGTGAAGAACGCTCGACCTGTGCGCAGCGCGGCCACCTGATTGCTCTCACCCGGATCGAGCCCGCGTTCGCGCTCTTCTGCGTAGCGCGCCACCAACAGCACCGAGAACTCCGCGCATGTGGCTACCACCAGCGGCCCACCGATGGTGGTGAGCGGGCTCAGGGTGATGCCGAGCACTCGTACCAGCACCGCCGACATGCCCACCGCGAGCAGCACCGGAATCATGGTGAGCAGCCCTCGCACCAGGTCGCGATAGCGCAGCATCACGAACGCGGCCACCAGCAGCAGCGCCACGATGGTGAGTTGGGCGCGATTGGCGGTGATGTTCTCGAGCAGGCCGACGCCCACCACTGCGAGTCCACCAGTCGCCGCTACCGATTCGGCAGGAAGCCGTGCACCGGAGCCAGGGGCAGCGATGCTCTCGAGCAGGTTTGCCAGCACCTCGGAACGCTGTTCGAGCGACGACGGGCCCACCTGGAACAACACTTGCGTCGCCGTACCGTCGGAAGCCACGAGCAGACGCTGCAGGGCGGGCGGCGCGACGTTGTAGGCCTGCAACATGTCGAGCCCTGTGGGCGGTAGCTGCATGGTGCCCGGCACCGTCGTGATCCAGCCCACGGTGGTGGCCAGGCTCGACGCCTCGGCCAGTTCGGGGTTGTCGGCCAACGAACGGTCGACGAGGTCCATCACGAAGGCCCCCATCTGATCGGTGAACACCCCATTCGGTGTTGCCGCCGGAGTTTGAACGAACACACCGAGAGTGCTGGCGAATCCGGTCTCGCGTTCGAGCGACCGTGCGTTGCGGATCGCTGCGCTCGACTGGTTCGCCCAGTTCACCGGATCGCTCTCGATCTTCGAGCCACCTTCGAGCGCTAAGCCAAGCACCGGGATGAGCACAGCCACGAAGACCAATGGCTTCACGGCCACACGCGGCAGACCGCCGAGCCACCGCACCGTGTGCTCCACCCAGCTCTCCACGGGTTCGTGAGTCGTGGGCCACCGCCGCTCGCGTGCACCGATCAGTGTGGTGGGCAGTATCAGCCCGGCCACCAACAAGGCGACGATGCCGATCGAGAGCAGCACACCGAAGTCCTGCACCATCGGAACCTTCGAGATCTTCACGGTCAAGAACGCGACGACTGCAGCCATCGTTGCGGTGAGCAGCGGGGGCCCCATGTGCACCATCGTTTCGGCAAACGGCTTGTCGGTGTGGCCGGTGGCGCGTTCTTCCTCGATGCGGTTGTGCACTTGAATGGCGAACTCGATGCCGAGACCGATGAGGATGGGCAACCCTGCGATGGTAACCAGCGACAGCTTTGTGCCGGTGAATCCGAACGCCCCGAAGCCCCACACCACGCCGACCACCATCCCGGCCAACGGCATCAGCCGCCACCGCACGCGGAAGGCCACGACCAAGATCACGACCATCACCAACACTGCAATGGCTCCGAGTGTGAGCATGCCGCCTTGCAGGTAGTCGTTGATGTCGGTGAGGAACGTAGGGGTACCGGTGATGAGCACCTCGGCGTTGTCGAACGTGCGGCCGGCCAGCGCATCGTGCACATCGCGCGAGCCGGCGGCCAACGCGTCGAGTGGCGCATTGCCCACCAGCACCGCCGCAAACACGGCGTGGCGCGCGTCGGGGATGAACGCCCGCAACGCCTTGCGCACCACCAACGACGAGTCGGGCGGCGCAACGACCACACCGTCGGTGCCCACGATGAACCCGTCGTTGCCGAAGATGAGGAACCGCAGCCAATCGGGGTTGTCGAGTGTTTGCGCGCCGGCGGCACCAAGACGCAGCGTCGTCATGAGCGCATCCTGCTGACGAAGTGCTGCCGACGCCGGGTCGGTGTCACGTTCGATCGTGCGGGCGAGGATCTCGCTGGCGGTGCCCGTGGTGAGGAGATCTTGCGACCAGGTGAGCAAGGTCAACGGCGAGACCACCGATTGGATGGACGCCCGCTCCCCCAAGGCAGCCTCGATCTGCCTGAACTGTTCTATGTTCGAGGGGGTGAACAGATCGACCACAGTTCGATCCTGCGCAACGGTGAAGAGCACCACCATG
>JAYTNH010000194.1:0-6883 GCA_043748395.1 Ilumatobacteraceae bacterium
TCGGTGATCCAATCGATGAGGCGATAACCCTGGGTGCGGAACTCGTCGGGGGTCACGGCAATCATCATGGCAGCCCATGACCCGCCAGGGTGCGCTACGTTCCGCCTCGATGAGAGCCGACGTCGATCCCCACCGTTTCCAAGTCCATCATGCGAACCCGCGCGGATCTGACCTCGCGTACATCCGCGAGAACGTCGGCGGCGTGCCGCTGGTGTGCGTGCACGGCTGGCCCGAGACCAAGCGCATCTTCTGGCGCGTGATCGACCCGTTGGCCAACGCGGGCTTCGAGGTGATCGTGCCCGATCTACGCGGCTTCGGCGACAGCGCGCTCGGCGCCGATGGTTTCCACGATGTCGCCAGTCACAGCCACGATCTGTATGCGCTGGTGCACGACGTGTTGGGCCACGACCGGGTGGTGCTGCTCGCCGGCGACCTTGGCGGGCCGGTCATTCAAGACCTCGCGCTGCGTCATCGCGAGTGGGTGCATCGCATCGTGTTGTTCAACTCGCCGTTGCCGTACGTGCAGCCCGACATGGCCGACCTCGTGGGTACCCGGCCGGCGCGTGAGGCGGCCGACTACTTCATCCGCCAGGGCACCGACCCCGACGCACTTGCCGCCGAGTTCACCACACCCGAGCAGCGCCGCCGGTACATCGCGACGTTCTACACGAGCAGGTTCTGGGCGCACCCCGGTGCGTTCATGGGCGAAGGCGAGCTGAACTTTCACACCGAACCGTTTGGCGAAGCTGCCTCGTTGCGTGCCAGTTTCGGCGGATACGAGAGCGCGTTCAACCCGGGGGCGCGCAGCGAGCCGGCGATGCTGGCGCGCAACGAGCACACGCTTGCACTCCTGCTCCACGGCACGAGCGACCACGTCATCTATCCCGCGTTCGATCGCATGGCAGCCATCGTCTTCCCCAATCATGTGGGCCCGTACCTGCTACGCGATTGTGGTCACTTCGTGCCCTGGGAGGCACCGCATGCGCTGGCCAGCGGCACGGCGGCGTTCTGTGGAGACTTGCTGGGTCGCTCGTGAGCGGCGCCGAAGGTTGTTGAATGATTGTTACTGGTGATGGTCGTGGCCCGGACGATGGCTCGCGAACTCGCTGTCGACGCCCATGCCCACGTTCGTGGGATGCTCGGTCCTCGGCACGGCGTTGGCCATGCGCACCATGCTGAAGTCCCAGCGTTCGCTCCTGGCCAGATCGTAAAGCGGCCACAGCGACGGCACGAGTCGCAACTCGATCTCGGCGTCGACGTGCAAGGCCAACAGGTCGCCGACCGGCATGACCGAGAGCGGCTCGACCTCGTGCTCGCAGATCCACTGGCCACTCACGTCCTTCCACGGGGCGAACTCGCCCGCATCGAATTCGTATCGGTACAGCACCGCAGCGCGCATGCGGTCCATCCACCCGAGCTCGATGACATGAACGCGGTCGGCATCGGTGACGAAGGCGTCGCGGAACGCCATCACCTCGTGCGGCGTGCGTGGCCACGCGGCGACGCGCGGGCAGTCGCGCGGGAACCAGTACAGCGGGGCATGCTGCTCGTCGATCGCCCAGACGGCGGGCGACTGGGTGGGGTTGGTGAGCGGCACGTGCGGGGTGAACAGCGAGATCGTCCGGTCCTCGCTGAAGTGGAACACGACTTCCGCTGTCACGGTCGCTACCCGGTGACCCGAAAGCCTGCCGACCCAAGGTGAAGATGGCCGAGACCGGTCGCGACGATCCCCGTGACGGTGTCGGAGTATGCGATGAGCGAGTGCGCGAAGTACGGAATGACATAGGGAACGTCCTCGTTCGCGATCGCCTGCGCTTCGCTGATCGCCTGCTTTCGACCGCTCAGATCGACCGCTTCCTGGTAGGCGACCACAACGTCGCTGAACTGTTGCGACTCGTAGTGAGCAGAGTTCCAGGCGCCAGTTGCATAGGCCTGGACCAGGTAGACCTCGGGCGTTCCGCGGGGGCCGTAGTCGACGATTCCGAACTCCTCGCCGCCGTCACAGGGGTCGTAGGTCGCACACCATCGCTCTTGGTAGAAGGTACCCGTGCTCTCGACGTTGAGGGTGACCACCATTCCGATCTCGCTCAACTGATCTCGGATCAGTTCTGCGAGCGTCGGAATCTCCTGGAGGTCGGGCACGTGCATAGTGACTGCAAGGCCCGACTTGCCGGCCTCATCGAGGAGTGCTTTGGCGCGATCCACGTCGCGCTGGCGCTGGGGTTGAGCGGCATCGAACACGTCGAAGACGGGCGCGATTGGATGGTCGTTGCCGAGGTCGCCTCGGCCGTTCAACACGGAATCGATGAGCGCCTGCCGGTCGATTCCCAGCGCCACCGCCTGACGCACACGTACGTCGGCGAACGTGCCCTCACGGGTGTTCATCCACACCTGCCGATGCGTGGCTGCGGGAATCGACTCGACGGTGATGCTCGGATCGGCGAAGAGAGCGTCAGCGCCCGTGATCGGACACAACGCAACCACATCGACGTCGCCACTCTGCAAGCTGTCGCTCTGCGTTGCGAAATCGTCAGCGAACGCGAACTCGACCTGATCGAGTGTCGGCGTACCGCCCCACCAGTCGTCGTTGCGCACGAACGTGCACCCGCTGCGGTAATCGAAGCCGCTGAACTTGTATGGACCCGTGCCAACTGGCAGGGCCGAATCGCCGATCACCGTGGCATTCCCCGCCGGCGTGATGACGGCTTGAGTGTTGAACGCGGATAGCTGGTACGGAAACTGAGGGGCCGACCCGCGCAGCGCGACGCGGACCGTGAGGTCGTCGACCGCTTCGCTATCGCCGACGTTCAGATAGGAGGTGATCGAGCTCAGGCTGAGACGATCGAGTGTGTCGACCACATCGGCTGCAGTGAAGGGCTCGCCGTTGTGCCACCTCACTCCGGCACGGAGCTTGAACGTCCACACGCTCGAGTCGGAGCTCGCCGCCCACGACTCGGCGAGCATGGGTTGTAGCGTCGTGCCCGGTCCTTTGCCGCACAGGTACTCGAAGCTCATCGCAGCGACTGCAACGTCAGCCGACGTTTCCAGAGCACCTGGATCGATTGGGGAACTGGGGCGGAATGATGCAATCCGCAGGCTTCCCCCCGATTGGATCACGACGCCTGACGTGCCGGGCGTTGTCGTTTCAGGGTCTGTACCGGGCAAGAGTTGAGGTCCGGCGGTGTCACTACCGGAGAGCTTGAGTCCGAGGGCAACGGCTCCCGCCGCGACGAGTGCACCAGAGCCCACAAGGATGGCACGCCGTGACAACCTCGGCACGTCCGCGCGATCAGCGGTAACGGCAACGATCTCGGCTTGGTCGAAGGTCGCGGGTCCAGTGCGGAGCAGTGGTGGTGGTTGGGTGGGCGTTGTGGTCGTCGGAGGTTGAGCCTTGGATGGTTGCGGTGGATGCGGTGGCTGCTCTGGCTGAACCGGCGCCGGGCCGGGGTCAGCCGTAGCGGTGACAGCAAGTCGTGCGGCGCCGAGCGCGACCGCGTATTCGGGATCGACGTCGTCGGCGATGGGCCGACCGGTCTCGATCGCAACCCTCTCGCGGATGTACGGGATGCGCGAGGATCCCCCCACCAACACAATGCGGTTGATGTCGCCGACCTGAATGCCCGCCGCCTCGGCAGCACGACGCAGCACCACGAATGTCTCGGCAATTCGTGGCCTGATCAGACGCTCGAAATCGTCTCGCGACACCGTGACCCGTCGGTTGGTCCCAGGGACGATCACCGATATCGAAGCCTCGGTATCGGATGACAACGACTCTTTGGCTTCACGGCTGTCGCGCCGAAGGCGGGCAAGTACTGCCAACGTCTGCTCTGACTCGGCGTCGAGGCCGTCGAACGCACCCCCGACCATCTCGTTCACGTGCTCCAAGACGGCGATGTCGAAGTCGACACCGCCGAGCGCCTCGACTCCCATCGGGGTGCCGATTAACTCGAAGCCGCCAGCCCAATGCTTCATCAAGGCGATGTCGAACGTGCCACCCCCGAAGTCGTAGACCGCGATCACCTCGCCCGGCGTGAGGGTCGCACGGGAGGCATACTGCGCAGCGGCGGCATGCGGTTCGGTGACGAGCAACAGGTTTTGTACGCCGGCTTCTACAGCTGCACCGCGCAGTGCATCGCGCCGGTACTCGCTGTAAGCCGCCGGATGGGTGATCACAACGCGAGCTGGGGCGCCGCCCATCCGTCGAGTCACGAGATCGTGGATGTGTCGAATGAGTAGCGCTGTCAGCGTCTGCGCCGAATACGGGGTGCCGCCAAGGATCAGTGGCGTCGGATCCCCAAGGCGCCGCTTGAACTCCCGGGCGACGCGCGTGGGGTCAGCGATCGCGCGACTCTCTGCTGCGTCGCCGACCAGGAGCTCGCCGTCCGCGCGCGGCAACACGACCGACGGGATCGAGGCCGCCCGACCGCCCAGGTTGACCAACTCGACCAGACCATCTTCGGTCGCCACGGCAGCCGAGCTGAACGTGGTACCAATATCTATTCCCAGCCAGTACGCCACCTCTGCCACCCTCCGACGGGGAATCTTACCTGCTGAGCCGCTAGCTGCTCAGCCTTCGCCAGGACCGAGATCGTCGCTCTGCAGTGCGAGCCATGTCATCGCTCCGACCACTCCGTCGATGGGGAGCCCGCCGCCCATCTGAGTCTGAAACTGGCGCACGGCCGTTTCGGTGCCCGGCCCGAACTGGCCATCCATGCTGATCGCGAAGCCCTTCGAGATGAGGTAGCTCTGGATCTCTTCGACGGCAGGACCACAATCACCGCGACGCACGTTGGCCGAGGGGTCGGTCATCACCCTGCACGCGACGGTGGTGGGCACGGGCGGTGGCGCCGTAGCCGCACTGGTCGGCGGCGTGGTGGCCGCGACAGCGGTAGTGACAGGAGCCAACGAGGTGGGCGGCGAGGTGGGCGGCGTGATGGCGGCGACAGTGGTGGTGCTCGCCGATGCATCGGTGCCGCCGGCAGGTGTGGTTGCTGGCGTGGTCGCGGTGGTGGACGACGCGGTTCGCTCGCTACTGCAGCTCGCCACGGCAAGGACCACAACGATGGTTCCGACCAGGCGAGATTTCAACATCTCACCAGTTCAGCACATCAGAACGTCGATGACGGTCCTTTGAGTGGCTCGCGCTCGCGACGTTGCAGGCCCACGACGATGCGCCAACCGATGAATGCCATGCCAGCGAGCATGACGCCGAACGTCAGGTACATCTGTGCGTCGCCCTTGTTCGGGTTGTCGCCGCCGCAGTTCGGCAACTGAACTGTGCCCACGCAATCAGTGAGGTTCTGTTGTCGCGGCAAGAAGTCGTTGGTGGCGACCGGGGCCTGGTCGATGCGCGCGCCGCCCTGCGACGAATTGTCGGCGCACGCGCCCAGCGTGACGACCAGCGCGACGACCAGCGCGACGACGACTGGGGCGAGCGATGTACGAACAGCGCGAATCATGTCGTGCATCGTCGCAGCACGCGTGTCGATTGCGCGGCAATGTGACGAGAAACCGTGTACCGCCCTACGATCGATCCAATGGTGTCGAGTCCTGCTTCCAGTCCCGTGTCACGCGCCGAGACGGTACTGGTGGTCGACTTCGGGGCGCAGTACGCCCAACTCATCGCCCGCCGCGTGCGCGAGTTGAACGTGTACTCCGAGATCGTGCGGCACACCGTCAGCGCCACCGATCTGGCTGCCGACCCTCCTGCTGCGCTCATCTTGTCGGGCGGGCCCAAGAGCGTGCATGTGCAAGGCGCGCCACGGCTCGACCCGGCCATCTACGACCTCGGGGTGCCGATCTTCGGCATCTGCTACGGGCATCAGCTCATCGCGCAGCAGTTGGGGGGCATTGTCAGCCGCGGCACTCGCGGCGAGTACGGTCGCGCCCGGCTCACCGTGACCGACCAGTGGTCGGCGCTGCTGCACGACCTCCCCGCCGAGCACGACGTGTGGATGAGTCACTTCGATGCAGTCACCACGGCACCCGATGGCTTCACGTCGGCCGCGGCGACGCCCGATGCACCGATTGCGGCACTCGAGAGTGCCAACCGCAAGATCTTCAGCGTGCAGTTCCACCCCGAGGTGGTGCATTCTCCGCACGGTATGGAGGTGTTGCGCCGGTTCATCTACGAAGTTGCGGGCTGCTCGCCCACCTGGACCATGGGCTCCATCGTCGAACAGCAGGTGGCCGCAGTGAGGGCACAGGTCGGCTCGGCGCGAGTCATCTGCGGACTCAGCGGCGGCGTCGATTCGGCAGTGGCCGCAGCGCTGGTGCACAAGGCCATCGGCCACCAACTCACATGTGTCTACGTCGACACCGGGCTCATGCGCAGCGGCGAGAGCGATCAGGTGGTCGACACGTTCCACCGCAACCTGGGCATCGAGCTGATTCATGTGGATGCGGGCGACCGATTCTTCGAACGCCTTGCTGGTATCACCGAACCCGAGGCGAAGCGCAAGACCATCGGCGAACTGTTCGTGCGCATCTTCGAGGAGAACACCGGCGGGCTCACCGACGCCGCGTTCTTGGTGCAGGGAACGCTCTACCCCGACGTTATCGAGAGCGGCGGCAGCGACGGCACCGCGGCCGTCATCAAGAGCCATCACAACGTCGGCGGGCTCCCCGACGACATGACACTGCTGTTGGTCGAGCCCCTGCGCACGCTGTTCAAAGACGAAGTGCGTCGCCTCGGCCACGAATTGGGGCTGCCCGACGAGATCGTGTGGCGTCAGCCGTTCCCTGGCCCGGGCCTCGGCGTGCGCATCATCGGAGAAGTCACCCCCGATCGGGTGGTCACCTTGCAGCAGGCCGACGCGATCGTTCGTGAAGAGATTCATGCGGCCGGTCTCGAGCGCGAGCTGTGGCAGGCATTCGCGGTGCT
>JAYTNH010000195.1:0-7393 GCA_043748395.1 Ilumatobacteraceae bacterium
ACGCTCCGGGTGCCGACGACGGCGACACGAGTTGGCAAGCACCGCGCAAGATCGAGCGATTCTTCACCATGCTCAACGGCGAGGGTTGGGTGTTCGACCGGCCAGAACACATCTACGTCGTCGCCGCCGACGGCACCGGCAGCCCCCGCAACCTCACGCCCGGCGAGTTCCAGCACGGCGAGTTCGCGTGGCTGCACGACTCGTCAGGGGTGGTCACCTCGGCGGCGCGTCATGCCACCTGGGACCTCGACTTCGCCAGCGACCTCTACGTCGTTGCGCTCGACGGCGAGATCACCGGGCTCACGCACCAGACCGGGCAGTACTTCGACCCATCGGTGTCTCCCGATGGCTCCACCATCGCTTTCCTCGGCGCCGACGACCCCAGTACGTTTCCGCAGAACGCTCACGTCGCGCTCGTGCCCATCGCCGGCGGCGCACACACCTGGATCTCACGCGAACTCGACCGCAGCTTCGAGACAACGGCCGGCACCCAGGCGCCGGTGTGGCTCGACGCAACCACGTTGCTCGCCACGCTCGAAGATCGCGGTCACACACACATCTACCGAGTGCACACCGACGGCAGTGCCCCACAGCCCGTGACCAGTGGCCCGATCACCGTGAAGGCCTTCGATGCAGCCGGCGGCACCATCGCCTACGTGGCAGGGGCGGTCGACGAGTTGGCCGACGTGTTCGTGGTGCGCGATGGCGGCCCCCTGCGGCTCACCTCGTTCGCGACCAATTACAAGCCGGTGGGCACGCCGCAAACGTGGGAGCGTTACACGGTCGCGTGCACCGACGCCAGTGCCGAGATCGATGCCTGGATCATGCACCCGGTCGACTTCGACCCCGCCAAGCAGTACCCCGTGGTGCTGAACGTGCACGGCGGGCCACACACGCAGTACGGCGAGGTGTTCTTCGACGAAGCGCAGATGCAGGCGGCTGCCGGATTTGTGGTCGTGATGTGCAATCCCCGCGGTTCGTCAGGCCGCGAGCAAGCGTGGGGTCAAGCCATCCTCGGGCCGAGCCATCCGGTAGCGCCAGGTAGCGGTTGGGGCGCGCTCGACGTCGACGACGTGCTCGCCGTGCTACACGGCACGCTCGAGCGATACTCCTTCTGCGACGCAGCCCGGGTCGGTATGCAGGGCGGCAGTTACGGCGGCTACATGGCCACCTGGCTCGCCGGCACCACGGGCACCTTGTTCAAGGCAATCTGCAGCGAGCGTTCAGTCAACAACATGATCACCGAGGAGTTCACCAGCGACATCGCCACGATCTTCAAAGGCGAACACGGGCCGTCGCACATCGAGGCGCCCGAGGAGTACGAGCGCCTGTCGCCCATCCGCTGGGTGCGCAACATCGAGGTGCCGTTGCTCATCATCCACAGCGAAGAGGACTATCGCTGCCCCATCAGCCAGGCCGAGGAGTTGTTCGTCGCGATGCGCCTGCTCGGCAAGGAAGTGACCTTCTACCGGTTCCCCGGCGAGAGCCACGAACTGTCGCGCAGTGGTTCTCCGGTGCACCGTCGCATGCGCGCCGAGATCATCCTCGACTTCTTCGCGGACAAACTCGGCTAGCCCTTTCGGCTAGCCCTTCGTGGGGTCGGTCAGCGCTTGCGCGGGGGCCGGTGCTTCTTGCGCAGCACGAACCGCAACCCGCTCCACACCTCGTCGATCGCACAGACCTTGTTGTCGACCCATCCGGTGCGCAGCAGTTCCGAGCGCAGCACGTCCTCGGTGATGTCGGTCGCGATGCCGCTCGCGCGCTTCGGCCAGGCGATCCAGATGGCACCTTCGGGGCCAGCGGCGTCGACCAGCGACTGCCACTCTTTCGCGAGCTTCGCGCGCTCGGTGAAAAACGCGACGACCACGTCGATGGTCGGCAACATGTGCTGCTGCCAGATCGCCTCGCCCACATCGCCGAGCGTGTCTGCAAAGTCGGCCGGTGCGTGCCGCACGGTGAACACCACGTCGCCCACAATGCCCAACTTCTTCGGCAACGGCGTGCCCGAGTATGCCGCGCTCATGCCATGTGCTCCACAGTGTGACGGTAGCGCCGCTGCGGTCCCTTACGCTGCGACGGTGGAGGCTCAACGGCTTGCAAACCTCGTGCGATCGATCGCGTCTGAGCACGTGGCGCCCGCGACCGACTTGGCGATCATGTCCATTGCCGTCAACGGTGAGCGAGTCGACGCAATGGTGAGCGCACCAGATGCACAGTGGCGCATCGTGTTCGGTACTGCCGACGGCGTCCATGCGCAGTGGGTCGACATCTTCGAGCGTCCCCCACCTTTTGCCGGCATTGTCGGTGGTCGTGTCGTCGTCATCAACGGACCGTCGAGCTCGGGAAAGTCGACCCTGATCAAAGAACTGCGAGCGCGGGCGAGCGCGCCCTGGGTGGGTTTCGACGAGCCAATGCTTGGCAGCGTCGATGACGGCTACCTCATCTGGCGCGAGCAGTCGCCCACGCTGCATCACGGATTTCTGGCCGGCATCGCCGCGCTCGCCAAAGCCGGCAACTACGTCGCTGTGGCAGCTGGCGGTCACTCCCAGACTTGGTATGACGAAGCATTCGACGGAGTCCCGACGCTACGAGTCGGGCTCGACTGCGCTCTCGCCGAACTCGAACGCCGCGAGGGCACGCGTCACGACGTGCAAGGTGGGCTGGCGGCATCGTCGCTCGAGGTGCACGAGGGCTGGCAGTACCACCTGCGCTTCGACACCAATGCCGCTGCCATGGGCGAAATCGCCGGCGAGGTACTCAGCGCCGTGGAGTCACTCACTGACCGGAACTTGGTCTGACTACTTTCCCATGACCCAGGCGTCGATGAGTTTGCGGGCGATCGAGATGCGCGGCGGGATGTTAGGAAGCGCGTCGCGAGTGAACCACTGCGCATCGACGATCTCGGCCGGATCGCACACGATGTCGCCGCTTACGTACTCGGCTTGGAAGCCCACCATCAGACTGTGCGGGAACGGCCACGGCTGGCTGCCCCAGTAGCGCACGTTGCCGACCTCCAATCCGACCTCTTCGCGCACCTCTCGCACCACAGCACCCTCCAACGATTCGCCGGGCTCGACGAACCCGGCGAGGCACGAATACATCGGTGCGCGGAACTGCACGCCGCGAGCCAACAAGGCTTCGTCGCCACGGGTGACGAGGGTGATCATCGCCGGAGCCAGCCGTGGGTAGGCGAGCAGGTTGCATGCAGGACACTTCATCGACCGATCGGCCGGATGCGATTGGGTCGGCGTTCCGCATCGTCCGCAGAACCGGTGCGTTCGCGCCCACTCGACCACCTGTACAGCTCGACCGGCGACGATCCAGTCGACCTCGCTCGACCGGCCGTAGTACGAGTAGAGGTCGACCGCAGCGCCATCGGCCGGATCGGAACCGTGGGGTACGTCGACCCCCCAGACGGCTTCGTCGTCCATCATGCCGAGGAAGTGCTTGGGCCAATCGTCGGCGGGCTCATCGATCACCCAAACAGATGCACCGATCACGTGGATGTAGCGGTGTGTGCCCACGGAGTCGGGAGGCTGGTGAGCAGGACTGAAACTCGGCATGTGCCTCACCGTAGGCTGGAGACATGACCAACGTTGTGATCGTCGATGCTGTCCGTACCCCGATCGGCCGCCGTGGCGGTGGCCTGTCCACCATGCACCCGGCCGAGCTGCTCGGCCTCGTGCAAAAGGGCGTCATCGACCGATCGGGCATCGACCCGGCCGCCATCGGCCAGGTCATCGGCGGTTGCGTCAGCCAGGTCGGCGAGCAGGCGTTCAACGTCACCCGCACCGCATGGCTGGCCGCTGGTCTGCCGCTCACCACCGCTGCCACCACCGTCGACACACAGTGCGGTAGTAGCCAGCAGGCCACCAACCTTGCGTCGGCGCTGGTCGGTAGCGGCGTGGTCGACAGCGCCGTCGCTTGCGGAGTCGAGATCATGAGCCGCATCCCCATCGGATCAGGCGGCCGCAAAGACCTCGGCCTCGGCATCCCCATTCCCCGCACCTACTTCGGCCGCTACGAAATGACCTCGCAGTTCGAAGGCGCCGAGCGCATCGCCGACAAGTGGGGCATCACCCGCGCCGACACCGACGCGTTCGGCTTCCGTAGCCAGCAACTGGCGGCACAGGCGTGGGCCCAGGGTCGCTTCGATGGCCAGTACCTCACCGTCGAGGCTCCCGATGTCGACGAAGCAGGCGTGGCAACCGGCACCAACCACACCGTCGCACGCGACGAGGGTTTGCGCGAGACCACGCTCGAGAAGCTCGCCACGCTCAAGCCGGTCGGACGCGAAAATGGCGTGCACACCGCCGGCAACTCCAGCCAGATCAGCGACGGCGCCGCAGCCGTGCTGGTCATGAGCGAAGACAAGGCCGCCGCCTTCGGCGTCAAGCCCCGCGCGCGCATCGTTGCCTCGTGCCTCGTTGGCGTCGATCCAGTGCTCATGCTCACCGGCCCCATCGACGCCACCGCCAAGCTGCTCGCCACCACCGGGCTCAGCATCGACGACATCGACACGTTCGAGATCAACGAGGCGTTCGCGTCAGTCGTGCTCGCATGGCAGAAGGAAGTCGGCGCCGATCCGGCCAAGGTCAACCCCAACGGCGGCGCCATCGCCCTGGGCCACCCGCTCGGTGGAACGGGCGCATTCCTGCTCACCAAGGCGCTGTACGAACTCGAGCGCACGGGCGGCCGCTACGGCCTCATCAGCATGTGCTGCGGCGGCGGTCTGGGCACCGGCACCATCATCGAACGCATCTGAGCATCGCGGTCGCCCGTCGGAATCTGGGCGGCATTCCTGCCATCCAGGTTTCCGGGTGGCATTGGTGACGGATTCCGTCACGAATGCCACCCAGACTCGACGCCGCGACGCTCGCGCGGCCGACGGCGATAGAACTTCCAATCATGCGCAGCGCGATCTTCTGCGTCGCGGTGGCGCTGCTCGCAGCCACCACCGCCTGTCGCGACCGGTCAACACCGGCGCCTACCGCCGCCAGCACTACCACAACTGCGGGTGCGCGCGTCGCCAACGCAACACTCGATCGAGTGATCGACGGTGACACCATCGACGTCACCGTTGACGGGACGAAAGAACGCGTCCGGCTGATCGGCATCGACACGCCTGAGACGAAGAAGGAGGACACGCCCATCGAGTGCTTCGGGCCAGAGGCGTCGGCATTCACCGAGTCGCTGCTCCCAGAAGGCATCCCCCTGTATCTCGAACGCGACATCGAGCCGCGCGACATATACGGACGCCTGCTCGCCTACGTGTACCTGGCCAACGATGGCACGTTCGTGAACCTGGCCATCATCAGCGGCGGATACGCACGGCTGCTCACCTTCCCGCCGAACGTTGCGCATGTCGACGACTTCATCGCTGCCCAGCGCGTAGCCCGCACCGCCAACATCGGCCTGTGGGCAGGGTGCACCGGATAGCGTTCCGACGTGATGCCCAGCCTTGCCGAACGACTCGGGTACGCCCACGATGCCACGTTGGTGATCATCTCGTGCGACGACCTCGGCAGCAGCCACGCCGCCAACGAAGGCGTGTGCAACGCCATCCGCAACGGCGTCGCAACCTGCGCTTCATTGATGGTGCCCGCTCCGTGGGCTCGCGATGCCGCCGAGCGCTGCCTGCCCACCGACGACATCGGCGTGCACCTCACACTCAACTGCGAGTACGCCACCTACCGTTTTGGCCCCATCACCCACGCGCCGTCGCTGCAATCGGGTGAGGGCGGATTCCCGCGCAGCGTGAACGACCTGTGGGAGCACGCCGACCCCGAAGAAGTGCTACGCGAATGCCGCGCCCAGATCGAGCGCGCCTTCGCGTGGGGCATCGACGTAACGCACCTCGCGCCGCACCTCACCGCCATCACCTTGCGGCCCGAGTTCTTCGACGTCTACCTCGAGCTTGCGTGTGAGTTCCGTCTGCCGGTACGCCTCCCCAGCACCATCAGCGCCGAGCAGGCCGGCTTCCCGTTCCGGCGGCTGGCGACCGAAGAGGGCGTCGTGTTCCCCGATCATTTCGATCACGATTGGCGCGCCGGAAGTCGCGAGCGCGTGTACCACGCCATCGAAGCTCTGCAACCCGGGGTGACCGAAATTCATGTGCAGCCGGTGATCGACTCCCCCGAGGTTCGCGCTATCTCGCCTGCTGCCGCTGGTTGGATCGACGACTACGAACTGGTCACGGCCGACGACCACTTGCGCACGCTCATCGCCTCGAGCGGGGCGACCCTCATCGGGTATCGCCAGCTCAGGGACGCGATGCGAGCCGGCTGATCACGGCGGCGGCCTCGCCGCTACGGAACAGTCGGAACAGTTCGCCCGTCGAGCCGGTGCTCTTGAGCTTGCCGCGCATGAACGCCACGGCGGGTTCGAGATTGGCGTCGGCCGCACCGACGGTGATGACCAACGACGCATCGGCGGGACCATCGATGGCCTCGTCGTTCTTACCGAACGCGACTCGGTACTGCACGGTCATCAATCGGCTGCAACGCGCTCGGAGATGCCGACGAACATGTCGGTCTCGATGTAGCCCTCTGGCAGTCCGCCGACCTCGGAGCGGGCGAGGATCCATTCCTCCCAGGGGTGCACCTCGGCGAGCTGCTCGTCGGTGAGACCGAACCACCATGCGGCCGATGGATCGACCTGGGTGGCATGGGCGCGGAGCGACTCGCTGCGGGCCCACATGTACTCGCCGACGTCGAGGCGAGTAGTGATGCGATGGTCTTGCCCGGGTCGATCGAGCCACTCCTGATCGAACGGTGACTCGCCATGATGGCGGATCATGCCCTCGTGCATGGCGACGAGCCGGGCCTTCGACCACACCGAGTAGTAGAGCTTGAGCGGCTGCCACGGCTCGCCGAGCTCGGGATACCAGGCAGCGTCGCCGGCGCGCTCGAACGCCGGAATGCTGATGTCGTGAACCTTTACGTGGTCGGGGTGGGGGTAGCCGCGCTGATCATCGCCGTAGGTGACGATGACCTGCGGTCGCTCGCGTCGGATGATGGCGACGAGCCTGCCCACTGCGTCGTCGAGCGGTGCCATGTGGAACGAATCAGGATGGTTGTTAGGTTCGGTGTCGACCATGCCTGAGTCTCGGTACCCGAGCATCACCACGTCGTCGAAGCCGATGACCGCAGCCGACGCGGCCAACTCGGCTGGCCGCAAGGCCGCAACCGCCCGCCTCTCGTCTTCAGGTGAGAGCCCGTGCAACGGCGCACCGGGCTCGCGCAGCAAAGGGTTCTGCAAGTCGCCCTCTTCGCCGCCGGTGCAGCACACCAGAATGGTGCGCACACCGTGGGCCTTGTACATGGCCAGCGTGGGGGCACCCTTCGATGCCTCGTCGTCGGGATGGGCGTGCACCGTGAGGATGCACAGCGGA
>JAYTNH010000196.1:0-1663 GCA_043748395.1 Ilumatobacteraceae bacterium
GTAGGCGTCGGCGGCAGCGTTGGCCCGTTCTCGTGCATCGGCGATCTCGATGGCGGCCTGCTGCGCATCGCTGTCGTCGGCTCGGCCGACCGCAGCGGGCGCGAATGGCGCCACTGTGGCGAGCGCGAGCAGGAACAACGGGATACGGCGCATGACAGCACAACGCTACCATCTGTTGCAGTTTCGTTACAGTCATTGCCGTGATGCCCATTGCCGTGACACCCGTTGCCGTGAACCCATTTCCGTGAACCCATTTCCGTGAACCCGGTACTCGAACTCACCAACGTCAGCTTCGTGCGCGACGGCCGCACCATTCTGGCTCCGACCGACTGGGCCGTGCAGTCCCACGAGCGGTGGCTGGTACTCGGTGCCAACGGTTCGGGTAAGACCACTCTGCTGCGCATCGCCTCGATGCACGAACACCCGTCCACGGGCGACGTGTCGGTGCTCGGCGAACGCCTCGGACGAACCGATGTTCGTGTGCTCCGTCGTCGCATTGGCTATCTGTCGGCCGCACTCGTGATGCAGTTACGTCCCGCCCTGCGCTGCATCGATGTGGTGATAACTGCGAAGTACGCGGCCCTCGAAACCTGGTGGCACCGCTACGACGACGCCGACCACGTCCGAGCGTTGGCATGCCTTGACCGCATGGGGGTTGGGTGGGCAGCGGAACGGTCGCTCGGCACGGTGTCGTCCGGCGAACAACAACGGGTGCTGCTCGCGAGAACACTCATGAACGAGCCGGGCGTCGTCATGCTCGATGAGCCCAGCGCACGACTCGACCTCGGTGGCCGTGAGCAACTCGTCACCGCCCTCGCCGAGCTCACCCTCGACCCTGGCGCCGCACCGCTGGTGCTGGTGACCCACCATCTCGACGAAGTTCCCTTGGGTATGACTCATGTGATGTTGCTACGCGACGGGCACGTGATCGGCCGCGGACCGATCGACACAACACTTGGCAGCGACGTGCTCAGCGATTGTTTCGGGCTCGCGCTGGTGCTCGAACGGCGGCCAGACGGGCGACTCAGTGCGTTTGCCGCACCAAGGCCACGAGGCGTTCGCGACCGTTCGTGATCTGCTCGGCGAGAACTCGTTCCAACACTCCCCCGGTCCATAGACCGCCCCCGTAGTGCAGATGCATGTTCAATGCGCTGTGGCCGGCACCCTCGCCGACCGTTGCGCGAAGTACCCACGGTGAATGACGGCGCCCGTCGGCCTCGTGTCGTTCGAAGACGACGACGCGGTCGGCCGGACTGTGTTCGGTGCGGACCATCCGCAGGCGCTTGCTGCGCGCGAGCGGGCCGACCCGAGCGCGGAGCTCGATGTGCCAGGTTGGTGGATCGGCTTCGACGCGTTCTGCGCGATGCACCAGGTCGATCCAGTCGGGGTAACGCCCGAGGTCGTCGACGAGACCGAACAGATCGTCGGCATCGCACCCTGCGTCGAGCGCGGCATGAACGTCCACGTCAATGATCCTGCTCGGTGCGATGGGTGCCACGAAAGGCGCGCGACAACAGCGGACCGCTGGCGCCGAGCAATCCGTCGAGATCGTCGCTCTCGTCGAACACTGGCGCCCACGGCTGCACGATCGTTTCTTCGACGTCTGAGTGTGGGGTGGATGGCACCGCTTCGTCGAGCGGCGCGTCGGACGACTGGTCGGGTG
>JAYTNH010000197.1:0-4496 GCA_043748395.1 Ilumatobacteraceae bacterium
TCGCTGCTGCCGGCGGCGGCTTACCTCGACCCTGCAGTGTTCCGGTGGGAGCAGCAGCACTTTCTCGATGCAGGTTGGGTGTGCATCGGACGTTCAGCCGACATGGCCGAGCCCGGCGGTCAACGTGCCGTGCAGATCGGGCGGGGCAGCGTGCTGCTCACCCGCGCCCTCGACGGCGTGTTGCACTGCTTCGCCAACATCTGCCGCCACCGCGGTCACGAGTTGTTGGCGTGCGGCGCCGCCGTTGTGCGTGGCGTCGTGCAGTGCCCGTATCACGCCTGGAGCTACGAACTCGACGGCGCACTGCGACTGGCGCCCCGCGCTGGAGCGCACATCGACCCGGCCGCGTTCGGACTCACCACGGTACGTGTTGCCGAGTGGTGTGGATGGGTGTTCGTCAACCTCGACGGCACTGCCCCACCATTCGAAGAACACGTGGGGGCACTCGACGCCGTCGTGCGCAACTGGGCCATCCACGAACTGCGGCCTGCCGTCACGCATCACTACGAGCTCACCGCCAATTGGAAGCTCGCCTGCGAGAACTACCACGAGTGCTATCACTGCCCGCTCATCCACCCCGAGCTGTGCGAGGTGACCGTCGCGGCGAGTGGCACCAACTATCGCGACGAGCCGGGCGCGTTCGTGGGTGGCACCATGGCGCTGGCATCGCACGCCGCCACGATGAGCATGTCGGGCGGTCTGGTGGGCACTGTTCGGCCGAATCTGACTGATGACGAACGGCACCAGGTGGTGTACATCAACCTGTTCCCCAACCTCGCGCTCAGCCTGCATCCCGACTACGTCATGACGCACCGCATCACGCCGGTTTCACCGACCCACAGCCAGGTCGAGTGCCAGTGGCTGTTCGCCCCCGACGACGTTGCCGCGCCGGGCTTCGATCCGAGTGATGCGATCGAGTTGTGGGATCGCACCAACCGGCAGGACTGGGCGGCAATCGAAAGCGTGCAGCGCAGCATCGGCTCGCCGTTGTATCGGCCCGGTGTGCTCGCCCACGAGGAAGACGCCGTGTACCAGTACCTCGCCATGGTCGCCAACGGCTACCTCGGCCGTGGCCTGGTGCGCGGCACCCTGCCCGACACGTATCAACGCACCGTCTGACCGCCTCCCCGCCCTCGCCCGCCCGCCCGCTCGCCCGCCGATGCTGGGCGGCATCCGTGACGGTTTTCGACACCCTCGCCGCCCGGTTTGTCCGATGGTGGTCAGGCGGTGGCTTCGGCGAGCGCCCAGCGATAGTCGGCTTTGCCGCTGGGGCTGCGGTAGACCGAGTCGACCCACACCACCCGCTTGGGTGCCTTGTACGAAGCGAGCCGCGACTGGACGTGGGAGATCACGTCGGCCTCGGTCGGCCCGGCGTCGACGCGACGCGACGCGACCAGCACCACCGCCTGGCCGAACCGCTCGTCTGGAACGCCGACGGCGACGCAGTCGATCACGCCGGGGCAACCGCGGGCGGCGACCTCGACCTCTTCGGGGTACACCTTCTCGCCGCCGGTGTTGATGCACACCGAGCCTCGACCCAACAGGTGCACCGTGCCGTCAGCATCGATGAGCGCGTAGTCGCCCGGCACGGTGTAGCGAACGTCGTCGATCAGGCGGAAGGTTTGGGCGCTCTTGGCTGGATCTTTGTAGTAGCCAGAGGGCATCGGCCCGCTCACGGCCAACATGCCGGCGACTCCAGCGCCGCGCGGTAGCGGCCGCCCCGTGGCATCGTCGAGCACCACTGCGTTGGGCGGCGCGTTGAACACTGCAGTCTCGGAGGGTTCGGAACCGGGCGGCGTCATCGACAGCGCAAACGGCCCACCTTCGCTGGCCCCGATCATGTCGATGATGAGCGCGTGCGGTGCGTGGCGTTGGAGTGCGCGTTTGTGGTCGGCCGACAGTGTTGCGCCCGTCGATACCACACGTTGTAGCGACGACAGGTCGTAGCGGCCGGCCTCCAAAGCCTGCACGATGGGGCGCGCAAACGCGTCGCCCACAATCGACAACTGGGTCACGCGGTGCAGTTGCACCAACCGCAGCAGTTCGTCGGCATCGAAGCGACGTTCGCCGAGCAACACCACGCTGCCACCCATCACGAACGCCGAGATGGCCAAGAACAATGCGGTGCCGTGCATGAGCGGGGGAGCGCACAGGTTGACCGGACTCTTGCCGCTGGCGTTGAGGGCGGCGGCAATCTGGCCGACCTCGGCAGGTGTGGTGGGCAGTTCGAGACCAGCCGAGACGTAGCTGGTGAAGCCGAGCGCGCCGAACAGATCGACATGCGGCCACATCACACCCTTGGGCATGCCCGTGGTGCCGCCCGTGTAGAGAAACAGCAAGTCATCGCCGCTGCGCTCGATGCGCGGCGCAGGTGTGGCGGCGTCGATCACCGCGTGGTACCACTGCGCGCCAGCCACGAGCGGCGAACCGTCGTCGACCTGCAGCAGCACACGCAGTGTGGGCAACCGTGCGGCGGCCTCGGCTACTCGATCACCCAAAGAGCCGTGAAACACCAGCGCCTCGGCATCGGCGTTGTCGAGGATGTAGGTGATCTCGTCGGCGAGGTAGCGGTAGTTCACGTTCACCGGTGTGGCCCGGAGCTTGAACGCGGCAAACACCGCCTCGAGGTACTCGGGACAGTTGTAGAGCAACTGCGCAACCTTGGTGTCGTGCCCGATGCCCACCGCTCCGAGCGCACCGGCCAGACGCGCGGCGCGGTCGTCGAGTTCGCGCCACAGCATCGACGTGTCGCCCACCACCACAGCGGTGTGATCGGGCTGCGCATCGGCGAGCGCCTCCCACAAGGTGGCCCAGTTCTCGCTGAGGGTTGCAGCCTGTGTCATGTTGCAGCCTGTGTCATGTCGCGATGGTACGAGTCGCCGTACGATCGTGCCTACATGGAGATCTACCTGATTCGACACGGAGAGCCCGAGTGGGTGCGCGATGGCCTCAACGTCGTCGATCCACCGCTCACCGAACGTGGCCGGCGTCAATCACAGCGCATCGCCTCAGCCCTGGCCGACGTTCACTTCGACGAGGTCGTGGTGTCACCGCTGCAACGTGCTGGGCAAACGGCGGCTCCGTTGCTCGCCGCGCTCGGGCGCGAACCAATGGTCGAGCCCTGGTTGCAAGAGATTCGTGAGCCTGACTGGCATGGCACACCCGCCGAGATGGCGGCCAAGGCGTACGCCGACGACCGCGCCCGCCCGGCCGCCGAACGCTGGAACGGGGTGGAAGGCGGCGAACCGCCAATCGAGTTCGTCGAGCGGGTGCGCGCCGGTGGCGCCGACTTCCTGGCCGCTCGCGGCATCTACCGCAGCCGACAGATCTTGCCGGTGTGGCATATGGATGCATCCGATGCGCGCATCGCCGTGTTCGCCCACTCGGGCACCAACGGCGTGCTGCTGTGCCAGTTCCTGGGCCTCGATCCGGTGCCGTGGGAGTGGGACCGTTTCGTCACCAACCACGCTTCGATCACACGTGTCGAGACCATGCAACTCGGCGATGGGCACACATTCAGCCTGGCCAGGCTCTCCGACGTCGAGCACCTCGACCAAGCCGACCGCACCCGCTGAGGCCCAGTACGTCTGCGCAGGCGCGAGCTACTTCCAGGCGCACTGCAGGCGCTTGATGCCGTTGATGAAGTTGCTCTCGAGGTAGCTGGGCTCGCCAGTGATCTGCATGTTGGGCAAGCGGGTGCGGATCTCGTCGAACATCACCGATATCTCACGTCGAGCCAAGTTGGCGCCCAAGCAGAAGTGCGGTCCTCCGGCCCCGAAACCCGCCTGCTGGGGCTGCAAGGGTCGGCGTACGTCGAACTCGTACGGGTTGGCCCAGATGGTGTCGTCGCGGTTGGCCGAGTTGTACCACATCACCACTTTGTCGCCGGCCGCCACCTTGGTGTTACGGATGACCACATCTTCGGTTGCGGTGCGCCGGAAGTGGATGACCGGAGTGGTCCAGCGCACGATCTCGTCGACTGCGGTCTTGGTGTTGCCCTCGAAGTCGTCCCACCACAACTGCTTCTGGTCGGGGTATTGCGTGAGCGCCAGCATGCCGTGGCTGATGGCATTGCGCGTGGTCTCGTTGCCGGCCACTGCGAGCAAGATGAAGAATGAGCCGAACTCTTGCGGGGTGAGTCGCTCGCCGTCGACCTCGGCATGCATCATGATGCTCGACAGATCGTCGCCGGGGTTCTTCAACCGCTCCTCGCCGAGCGCCTGGGCATAGCCGAACATGCCGATGGCCGCTGCCATGAGCGCGTCGAGCGTGCCGCCGAACTCGGGGTCGCCAGCGCCCAAGATGGTGTTCGTCCAGCCGAAGATCAGTGGCTCGTCGGTGGCAGGAATGCCCATCATCTCGCAGATGATCTGCAGTGGCAGCGGCGCCGCGACCTGCTCGACGAAATCGCACTCGCCGTCGGGGAACTGCTCGATCATGCGGTCGATGATGGCCGTCGCCTTGGTGCGCACATATCCCTCGACCTGGGTGATCTG
>JAYTNH010000198.1:0-8275 GCA_043748395.1 Ilumatobacteraceae bacterium
TGGGTGGCGGCTCGGCGAACGGCATTGCTGCGCTGTCGAGCGGTGCCAGCCCATTCCACTTCGCGCGCCAACGCCTCGCCCTGCTCGAGCTACCCCACATGCATTCGTCGATGTGCTTCGTTCCCACCGGTTCGCCGTTACCGGCTCCCGGCGACCGAGTCGACGTGCAACGGCCACTCATCGCCACCACCGTCGACCACATCGAGTGGAAGAGGTGAACACGCCGCGCATCGTCGAACTCGATGTCACCAGGGCAGTCGCGCTGATCGGCGTCGTCATCGTCAACTACTACGGCTACCTGATCATCCGCGGCGGAACCATCGGCGACTCATTCGGTGAGCGACTGTTCAACCCCTGGACCGGGGTGCTCGGCACCAGGTTCGCGGCGGTGTTCGTGATGGTGGCCGGTGCGGGCATCACGCTGCTCACGCGCCGCAGCCGCGAGTCGGGCGATCCCGTGGCGCGAAGTCACGATCGGTGGGTGCTCATCCGTCGTGGCACGCTGCTGTACGCGGCCGGCTATGCACTCGACTGGATCTGGAGCGGCACGATCCTGTTCTTCTACGGCGCCTTCTTCTTGGCGGGTGCATGGCTGTTTGCGTTGCGCACCCGCTGGATTGTCGCAGTTGGTGCAGTGGCGGCCACCGCTGCCGCTGGCATTCGGTGGTGGGTCTACGAACGCGAGCTGGGTGGCCACGACACGGCATGGTTCACCCGCCCGACCTCGCGGTCGCCGCGAGGACTGGTACTCGACACCTTTGTCAACGGCTCACACCCATTGTTGCCGTGGCTCGCCTTCTTGTGCGCAGGTATCGCTCTGGGGCGTCTGTTGCCCCTCACCGGTCGGCGTCGCGCGGCCATCGGTGTGCTCGCAGTGCTGGTGCTCGCGATCTCGTATGTACTCAACCACTTCGGTGGCGGTACACCGTTGCGCGACCTACTCGTGTCGAGCCGCCCGTACGACCGCGGGCTGGTTTACACCGTGGGCACGGTCGGGTCGTCGGTGGCAGCGTTCTGCCTCATCGGATGGCTCGCCGAGCGAACCGCATCGGCAAGGGCCACCACGTGGCTCGCCATCACCGGTCGCTCGACGCTCACCATCTATGTGCTGCACATTCTGGTGTTCAATGCCTTGGTCGACTCGTACGGTTGGGTGCGCCCCACCGGACTCGACACCGCGCTCATCTTCGCGTTGGGTTTCTGGATTGCGGCCGTCGCCGCCGCAGTGGCCTGGCAGCAGAACTGCGGGATGGCACCACTCGAACGGGTTTACCGACGCTTCGGCGGTTAGACGATCTCGCTGAACGTGTCGCACGTACGCGGGTCGAGGGTGTCGAATCCGCGCTGGAACCAACCCTGGCGCTGCGCCGAGGTGCCGTGGGTGAACGTGTCGGGATCGGCGTTGCCGCCCTGGATGCGGTCGTCGCCGACGCCTTCGGCGGCCTTCAGTGCCTCATTGATCTCGCTGGCATTGTCGAGCAGCCCGCGGGCAGCGACGTCGCCGACCCACACGCCCGCGTAGCAATCGGCCTGCAACTCGAGCGCCACCGAATATTGGTTGGCCCGATCGGGATCGTTCTGCTGGGCGCGCTGCACCTGCGCGTTGGTGCCGAGCACGTTCTGTACGTGATGCCCGTACTCGTGGGCCACGATGTACTGCTCGGCCAGATCGCTGGTCGTGCCGACGAGTTGGCTCTCGAGCTGTTGTAAGAAGTCGAGGTCGATGTACACGAACTCGTCGGCGGGACAGTAGAACGGCCCGGTCTGTGACGTGGCTTGGCCGCAGTTGGTACCGACAGCACCGCTGAAGAACACGGTCTTGGTGGTGCGATACGGCGTGCCGAAGAACTTGGGCAGCCCTGTCTGCCAATAGGTTTGGGCATCGACGGTTGCGCCGCACACGATCTGCTCGAGCTCGCTGCTGCACGTACCGTCGGCCACCTCGGCGCTCTGCGATGCATCGGAGCTGCCGCCGAGCGAACCGGTCTGGGCTGTGCCACCGAGCAGCTTGGGCAAGAACAGGGCCGCCAGCATGAGGATGATGCCGAGTGCGCCGCCACCGGCTTTGATGCCGCCAAGGCCGCCAAGACCTCCGGGCAGGCTCAGTCCACCGCCGCCACCACCTCGGCCCCCGCCTTGACCGCGACGATCATCGATCATCGAGCTGTCGCCACTGCGTACCTTGGTCATGTCGAGCTCCTCTCCGCCGAACAAACCACAGCTTATTGGCGCGGTCGCGCCGTGCTCAGATCTTGCGGCCCGAGGCCTCCCAATAGGGCAGGCGCAGTTGCCGCTTGAGCAGCTTGCCTGCTTCACTGCGCGGCATGTTCTCGACCACGTCGAAGCTGCGCGGCACCTTGTAGCCGGCAAGCTTGTCGCGAGCCAACCCAACGACCGAGGCCTCCAGCTCGCTGTCCCACACCGCTCCGGGCACGAGTTGCAGCGCGGCCTTCACCTCCTCGCCGAACTCGTCGTTCGGCACTCCGAACACCGCAACATCAACCACCTGGTCGTGAGCTGCAAGCACGCCTTCGATTTCGGCGGGGTAGATGTTGACCCCGCCGGAAATGATCATGTCGATCTTGCGGTCGGACAAGAACAAGTAGCCATCGGCATCGACATAGCCGATGTCGCCAAGGGTGAACATGCCTGGCTCGCGGTGGGCCTCGGCGGTCTTCTCGGGCTCGTTGAGGTACTCGAAGTCGGCACCCATGAGATTGCGAACGTGAATGACGCCCTCCACAGGTTTCGCGTCGGGTTTCGCGTCGGTCGGCAAAGCGTCGTCTGGCACGATCTTGAGCTCCATGTTGGCCATCGGCTTGCCGACCGAACCCGGCTTGGCCAGCCACTCGTCGGCCGAGATCATCGATACCACGCCACCCTCGGTGGCACCGTAGTACTCGGTGATCTTCGGGCCCCACCACTCGATCATCTCGCGTTTCACTGCTGGCGAGCACGGGGCAGCGCCGTGCAGCACCATCGTGAGACTGGCACCGCTGAACGCCTCGCGCCGCTCGGGCGCAACCCGCAGCAGTCGCACGAACTGGGTGGGCACGAGGTGCACGTTGGTGACGGCGTGCTGGTCGATGAGTTCGAGTGTCTGCTCGGGAATGAACCGTTCTTGGAGCACGATCGACGATCCACCGATCAGCGGGAAGAAGCTGAACGCCCACTGCGCCGAGTGGTAGTGCGGACCGCACAGCAGCGTGCGACCGTTCGCCGGGAAACCCATGTTCACCATGCCGGAGGCCATCAGTTCGTACACCTCGGGCGGCACGCCTGGTGCAAACGCCGTGTTGCGCACCCCCTTGGGCCGGCCGGTGGTGCCCGATGTGTAGAACATCACGCCACCCATGGTCTGATCGTCGGGCTCGGCGGGCGATGCATCGCCGAGCGCCACCTCGTACGAGCCGCCGAAGCTCAAGATTGCTGCGTCGATGCCGTCGGTGTTGGCTGCGTAGGTCGGGTCGACGATCAACAGCTTCGACCCCGAATCGGCGACCACGTACTGCACTTCGTCGGTCGCGAAGTGCCAGTTGATGGGCACCACCATGGTGCCGGTGTGCGCTGCGGCGAGCAGCACCTCGAACACCTCGCGACGATTGCCCGAGAGCAACGCGAACCGATCACCTGGCTGCAGGTCGTGGTCGCGCAACACGCCGATGAGACGGTTCACACGCGTGTCGAGCTCGCCCCACGACGTAACACCCGAGTCGTCGATCAGCGCCGGTTCGTTGGCGTGGGCGAGCATCTTCTGAAGGAGTCGAGCCATGCAACGACCCTAGCCATCAGGCGCCTGCAGCCGACCGTCCGGCGCGATGCCGGCCCCGAACCGCAACCGCCCCAGCTCCGATCAGTGGCCCCCTGTCCCCCAAACGCGCCGTGACGATGCGTGCACCGCGGCTGAACTGCAGCCTCGTGTGCTTGTCGATCTCCTCCTGGGCCGCGTTGATGAACGTGGCGCCGAACCCGAGGGCGACCGACCCACCAACCACCACCAGATCGAGATCGAGCAGATTGCAGACGGACGAGACACCACGACCCACCAGGCGCCCAGTGCGTTGCATGATCTCGTAGGTGGGCTGCTCGGGTGAGCGGCCGGTGATGGCCTCGATGGCAGGACCGGAGGCCTCCGCCTCGAGGCAACCGCGGCTGCCACACGCGCATCGGCGACCGTTCGGCTCGACCACGATGTGGCCCACGTGGCCGGCGTTGCCCGTGGCGCCGTCGAGTAGTTGGCCGTTCAACACGATGCCTCCGCCGACACCTGTAGACACCACCATTGCCAGAAAGTTCTGCGAGCCGACGGCTGCCCCGAGCCAACCTTCGGCGAGCGCCAGGGCCTTGGCATCGAGCTCGCCGTACACCGGAAGTTGCGTCGCCGCGGCGAGCCGCAATCGCAACGGGAAGTCACGCCACGCGGCGATGTTCAACGGCGACACCAACTCGACGTTCGAGGAGATCGGCCCGGCACAGCCAACCCCTACCGCCACGGGGCGCACCTCGTGGTGTTCGCGGGCTCGTTCGAGCTGCGACATCACCAGTTCGCGCAGGGTCGCGAACAGCGCATCGGCCTGCAACGAATGATCGATGGCGACCTGATCGCGATCGATCAACTCGCCGGGCATCGTCATCAGACCGGCGGCCATCTTGGTTCCACCGATGTCGACCACCAACATCACATCGCGAGGTCGGCTCATGCCTCGCACCGTAGCGCCGCCGCACAGCCCGCGCTCAGCCCACTCGTCGTGCGGTCTCCACCAGATTGATCTCGTATAGCACCAGGTCGAGCGCGTCGGCGCTCACCATGCCCGAGTACCGCTGCGGACGATCGGGGGTGATGCAACTGGCCAACGGATTGAGCAGCGTCCACGGCGTCGGGTGACAGAATTGCACCACGCTGTAGCGTTCGCCCGTGAAGCCAGGCGTCGCCACCACGCGATGGATGCCGGTGGGGATGACACCATTGGTGAGGCGTTCGAGCATCATGCCGGTGTTGATGATGACCTGCCCGGCGGGGGCAACCGCGTCGATCCACTCGTCGCCGACCTTCACCTGCAGGCCGGGTGCGGTGGCGCGCGGCAACGCGGTGATGAGGTTGATGTCGCCGTGCTCGCCGGCCCACACGTGCTGATCGCCCGGCGACTCGGTCATGGGTGGGTAGCGAATGGCGCGGGTGAGCGTGGCGCCGTTGGTGGTCATCTCGTCGAACAGCGACTCGTGGCATCCGATCGATTCGGAAATGACCCGCAAGAAGCGCCGCTGCAGGTCGTCGATGCGTTCGTGGAAGGTGGCGAGCACGGAGCCGATGCCAGCCACTGCCGACTCGGGCAGCACCTGCGGGCCGTACCGATGCGGGTACCGGGTGCGCAGCGGATGACCGACCGGCAACTCGCGGCCCCAGTTGAGCATCTCTTTCCAGTCGGGCACGTCGCTGCTTGCGGCAGTCTCGACCAGCAGGCCGGTGTACCCGGTCTGGCCATGGCTCTCGGGTTCGATGAACGACTGCTTGATGTCGGGCGGCAACTCGAAGAACTCGCGGAGCATGCCGTAGGCGCTGTCGAGCATGTCTTCGGACAGGTCGTGATGGGTGTACACGAAGCCGGTGACCAGGCTGCGCCGCACGCCGTCGACCACCGCCCGACGCTGGTGGCTCGAGCCGGTTTCGAATGCCAACAGATCAACGTCGAGAATGTCGCTCATGGCCGCAACCGTAGCGCCAGCGGTCTTCGCCGTGCTGAGGCGGAAGTATTTCGACACCGACCCAAACCTACGAGAGGCTTGCGGCGTGTCACGCTTGTGGAGATCGCTAGACCCACGATGAACGAACTCGCAGAGGTGCTCGTCGTCGACGACATCGATTCGTTGTTTCGCGTCCACTATGGACGGTTGGTGCGCGCCCTCACGGTGGTCAGTGGTAGCCGGGAAGCCGCCGAGGACGCAGTACAGATGGCGTTCGTCAAAGCGCACCTCCGCTGGCGGCGCATCCGACGCTACGACGACCCCGTCGGATGGATACGACGGGTCGCGATCAACAACCTGCATGACGAGAACCGGCGCAACGTTTCCAAACACCGCGCCACCGAGCGGATGGCGAACGAGCAGCGCCACGAGGTGATGCTGTGGTCGGATGGCGCCGACGTCGCAACCATGCTCGCCGAACTCCCACGCCAACAACGTCTCAGCGTGGCGCTGTTCTACGTCGACGGCATGTCAGTCGCCGAGGTGGCCGACGCCTTGAGCATCAGCGTCGGAGCGGTGAAGTTCCACCTCCACCAAGGACGCGAGCGTCTACGCGGGACATTTCTGAACGGAGAGCCACATGAGTGAATTCGACGATCCTGAGCTTCGCAACCGGCTGGGGGGACTCAGCGGTGCCTTCCCCGACGAGAACCGAGCCCTCGCAACCGTTCACCGCTCAGTGACTCGGGCTCGCCGGCGTCGTGCTGCAGCCTGGACCAGCGGCACCGCCGCGGTGGGCCTGCTCGTCGTGGGCGCATATGCCGCTGGTGTCCGTCAGAGCAACGACACCCTGCGACCCGGAACGCCCGACACCTCGATCGGCGGACGGGTGACGACCACGTCGACCGAAACGCAGCCGACATCGACCACGCTGGTCGAGACGTCCACCCCGACGTCCACACCGAGCGACTCGAAACCACCTACCCCGACAACTGGGCCAACGGGCATCGCGCCCACCGCGACCGCAACCACGTCTGGCAACACGACCGGCACGACCAACACGACCGGCACTTCGACGGCGACCCAACCACCGACCTCGGTCGGTACTGGGTCAACGACGTCGACCTACGAGGGGCTCGGCGGGTCGATTCAGGTGCGCCTCCAGAACGGCACCATGACAGTGCTCGCCATGAACGCGGCAGCTGGTTACGAAGCCCAGGACATACTCGAAGAGCCAACCCGCGTCGAAGTTCGCTTCCGCTCCGCGACGCACAGCACTCGAATTCGCATCGACGTCGTGAATGGCTCAATGGCCCCCGACATCGAAGAAGAGACCGACTGACGACCAATTCCATCCGCGGCCAAACCTTCTCGGGACCAACGACGTGTCTCACGCACGCCTTCCGAACACAGGAGCACCAACATGTCGATGAAGAACCGCACCAGAGCACTACTCGTCGGAGTCACCACCGGGACCCTGGTGATCGGAGCAGCCGGCTTCGCTGCCGCATCACTCGGCGAGTCCGCCAAACCAGACGACCAGTCGCCCCTCCGGGTCGACCTCACCACCACGAGCACCGATGTTGACGTGGCAGAGTCCGATGACGGAGCCACGACCACCACTGTTGACGATCGCGGCCAGGCCAGCGGCAACGACGACGGCGTCGAGACCTCGAGCACGATCGACGACGACGCCACCGACAGCACGATCGATGACCACGGTGCAGACCGCGACGACGACGGGGCGACCGACACCACCATCGATGACGACGGCGACGACGACAGCGATGACGACGGGGCGACCGACACCACCATCGATGATGACGATGACGATGACGACACCGACAACAGCGGTCGCGGTCGCGACGGCGACGACACCGATGACGACCACAGCGGTCGCGGCGACGACGACTGATCGTAGCTGGTCACCTGCCTGGTGGATACTGGGCAGGTGACGACTGACTGGAACCCGGTGCTGCGCAGCGAGTTCGCGAAGACGTACTGGGCCGACCTGCAGGATTTCGTCGCCGCAGAGCGCGCTCAATACACCGTGTTCCCACCGCACGATCAGGTGTTCGCGGCACTACACCTCACGTCGTACGCCAACACCCGAGTGGTCATTCTCGGCCAAGACCCGTACCACGGTGCCGGCCAAGCACACGGCCTGTGCTTCTCAGTGCAGCCGGGCGTGTCGGTGCCGCCATCACTTGCCAACATCTACCGCGAACTGCGTGACGACGTGGGCGGCACCACGCCGCAGCACGGCACCCTCGAAAGCTGGGCACGCCAGGGTGTGCTGTTGCTCAACACCACGCTCACCGTGCGGTCGGGCCTCGCCGCATCACATCAGGGCAAAGGGTGGGAGACGTTCACCGACGAGATTCTGCGGGTCGTGAACGACAAGCCACATCCGGTCGTGTTCGTGTTGTGGGGCGCTTCGGCACGCAAGAAGAAGTCGCTGCTCGATCTGTCGCGACACGTTGCCATCGAGTCGGCTCACCCGTCGCCGCTGAGCGCGCGCAACGGCTTCTTCGGCAGTCGACCCTTCAGCCGCACCAACGCCGCGCTCGAAGCCGCTGGTCTCGAACCCATC
>JAYTNH010000199.1:0-12243 GCA_043748395.1 Ilumatobacteraceae bacterium
CCAACTTCGTCGCCAGCCGCACCACCGTGGCCGCGCCGGCTGCGGAGGCGTCGGCCAATTCGGCGACGGTTCCAAAGGCCACGAGTTCCGGTTGAACAAGCACCACCTCGGCAACGCGACGCTCGGCAGGTGTCAACACTCCCCCGGCCCGCCCGATGCGGTCTGCAACCTCCACGAAGGCCCAGCTTACGCCGCAAGCAACACCGACTGAACGTTCCACTATATGTTAGACTTGGAGTGTACGTTCCACTCCATCTGTGACCAGGAGCCCTGAAGTGACCACGCTGACCGACCACGCGCTGCCCACGACCATCGACGGTTCAGGGTGGCCAGTCATCGACGTCCCCACCATGCAGATCGGCTCAGAGGCCTTCGTTCGGGCCGCCGGGTTTGCCGGACGAGATCTCCCTGTCGACGTGTTCCACGCGCTGGTCGACTTCGTCGACGCGTCGTCGCTGTCGGGTGCGCTGCTCATCCGCAATGTTCCGCTTGGGGACCTGCCCGCAACCCCCCGATCACCAACCGCGCCCTTCATGAAAGATCCGATCAGCGAGTTCACGCTGCTCACGGTGGCCCGACAGCTCGGACAGCCTGTGGGCTACGAGCCGGAGCATGGGGGCGATCTGGTCCAGAACGTCGTCCCGACACAGGGGGCCGCCGACCGACAGGTCTCGACCTCGTCGAAGGTCGAGCTGATGTTCCACACCGAGGCCGCCTTCCATCCGCACCGTCCTCGTTACCTCATGCTGCTCTGCCTACGCGGCGACCCCTTCGCAGCTACCACGCTGTCGTCGATCAACGAAGTGCTGCCGCGGTTGCCCCACGACGTTGGCGACATCTTGTTCCAGGCCCGTTTCCGCACAGCCGTCGACGAGAGCTACCTGCATGGTCGATCGAACGTTCTCGGGGCTGCCACAGCCGTGCTCACAGGGTCTCGCCAGCGGCCGTCGATGGTCTTCGACGCCGACTTGATGGTGGGCACCGACCCTGCCGCCGACGACGCCCTGCGAGTGCTCGCCGATGCGGTCGCCCTGCACCACACCAGCGTGGCACTCGAGGCAGGCGACCTCTTGATCGTCGACAACAACGTCGCCGTGCATGGTCGCTCACCGTTCACACCTCGGTTCGACGGCACCGACCGCTGGCTGCAGCGCACGTTCGTGGTGAACGACCTCGCCGACAGCGCCGGCGAGCGCTCAGGTCGTGTCATCACCACCCAGTTCGGCGCGTGACGTTCAGCGCCCGCTCACGCGCCGCCCAACGCCAGCCAAGCTGCAGCCGCCGCCGGATCGCCACGAACGCTCACTACTCCTGACGGAACCGGCCGACCCCACAACCGCAAGAGCACCGCAGCTGCCGGACCGACAACAAGCGCATCGGGCTCACGGTCTTCGATGGCGACCAAAGTACCGGAGCTTCCTTCGACGAGCCATTGATCACCGGTATCGCTGGTGGAGATTGCCCACACCGTGGGCGGCGTCACGAGACCCTCCCTCGACAACATGCGCGGCAGCATCACACCGAGGTACTCGTCGATGCCATCGGCGGCCATCTCGGCGTCGATGGTGGCCGACAGTCCGACTGCGTTCTCGGCATCCCACCGATGCACCGAGGTTTCGTGCGCCTGACGGCGCGGCCAGACCCCTGCCACCTTGGGAACAGGAAAAGGATGCCACGTCGTCGCGTTGGGATCGATGCTCCGGAGCGTCGTGAGTAGTCGATCTCCGCCCGCACGCAACCAATCAGGCAGTGCGGTGGGATCGTCGGGTGCCTGATCGTCGGACTCGCCCTTCAGGGGCTCGCTGTGGATGATGGCATGACGCGCCCAGCGATGCACACCACCCAGGTGGGCACCGAGTTGCAGCAATGTCCACCCCGGGCAGCCGGCAATGGGAGCACTCATGGGGCCGATCTCTAAGGCTCGGGCGGCCGCCTCGATGTCGTCGCTCAGTCGGTGCAGGTAGTCTGAGATTTCCATGTGCGCACAGTAGGCGCTGGCACGAGTACCGCTTCGAGCGATCAGCGGGCGAGAATGGAGCGATGATCTCGCCCGACCGCACTGCGACCATGCCCGCCGCGCCCCGATGCGCGTTCGCCAGCGACAATGCGGCTGGAGCCCACCCGGCTGTCATGCAGGCGATCGCCGAGGCCAACGAGGGGCATGCCCTGGCATACGGCAGCGACCGGTGGACCGCCGAGGCCGAAGCGCGGTTCCGTGACCTCTTCGGGGCCGACTCGGTGCCGTTCCTCGTGTGGAACGGTACGGGTGCGAACGTGATGGCCCTGGCAACGATGGTGCAACCGGCCGACTGCGTGGTCTGCAGCGAATGGGCACACATCGCGGTCGACGAGGCGGGCGCCCCCGAGCGCGCCCTCGGCGCAAAGCTGCTTCCTATGCCGGCACCCGCCGCCAAGATCACTCCCGATCAGTTGCGAAGTCTCGCTCACTTCCAAGGCGTTCAGCACCATGCGCAACCGGGTGTGGTCAGCATCACGCAGAGCACCGAACTGGGCACCTTGTACTCGGCCGACGAGATCGCCGCGCTCTGCGACACCGCGCACGCGATGGGAATGGTGGTGCATCTCGACGGCGCCCGTATTGCCAATGCCACGGCGGCGCTGGGTGGCACCGTGCAGGCGCTACGTTCGTTCACCGTCGATGCAGGTGTCGACGTGCTGAGCTTCGGCGGCACAAAGGCAGGTCTGATGGGAGGCGAGGCTGTGGTGTATCTCAACCCGACCCTGGCCAAGCGGGCGATGTTTGTGCGCAAACAGGTGAACCAACTGCCATCAAAGATGCGCTTCGTTGCGGCACAGTTCAACGCGCTCCTGCACGACAACCTGTGGATCGATCTGGCAACTCACTCCAACGCGATGGCGCGTCGCTTGTACGACCGCACCCGCGACATCGAGGGTGTCAGCCACGATGTCCCGCCGGCGGTGAACAGCGTGTTCCCCCGTCTGCCCGCTGACGCGATCGGTGCCCTGCGCGACTGGTGCTTCTTTTGGGACTGGGACGTCGCGAGCAGCCAGGTGCGATGGATGACCGCCTGGGACACCACTGAGGATGACGTCGACGACTTCGCCGCCGGCGTCCGCCACTTGTTGGCGTGAACCTTCCGATCAGGCCTCGCGATGGAACCCAAGTTTCATTGCGCTCTACAATTGACTCTTGGATTAGTTTCCCATAGTCTTGCGTCCGTCGGCCTGGTTGGGGAACCCCAGCACGACGCTCAGAATTCGCACGACTCAACTTTGGGGGCACTATGGCAGCGGTCGAGATCCTGTTTCATCGAGAGCTCACCGACGATCGGTGGATGGATGCAGGCGCGTGCCGTGGCCTCACCCATCTGTTCTTTCCTCCACCCGCCGAACGGCCCCAGGCTCGCGACCGACGCGAACTGATGGCTCGCGAGGTGTGTAATAGCTGCGCCGTGCGCGATTCGTGCCACGAGTATGCACGCACCAACCACGAGTACGGATTTTGGGGAGGCGAGAGCGAAGACGAGCGCCATGCCGCCGGCTATCGCCTCATTGCCCCCATCGGCGTTCGCGCCCGCAGCGTCAGCTGACCCTGCACCCTCTACCATCGCCGCTATGAGCGGCTCGCCAACTCACAACGACGCACTCGATGCCGCGTGGGCCGACTTCGGCGATCAGCGTTCGGTGTCGGCAGTCGACGAGGTGAGTGCGAACGTCTCGACCAACCGCGTCTACCGATTGCATCTCAGCGATGGCTCCACTGTCATCAGCAAGGTGTCTTCGTATGGGTCGTACTTCTTGTTCGTCGAAGACCACGAGCGCCTCGACCTGTGTTCAACCCTGCTGCGCGGATCGCGCTTCGGGGGCATGCTCGCCGACGTGTGGCACCGCGATGGTCGTGTGTACACCTGGTACGACCAGAGCATGTGGGCCGTGTTCTACAACGACGTGCCCCGTGGCGAGGCACTCCCCCGCGTGCTGTCGCTCGACGAGACCCGCAACCTCGGTCGCGAGATGGCCGAGTTCCACCTCGCGTGCACCGACGTCGCTCCCCAACTTCCGGCAAGCGCGAAAACGATCAAGAGCGACGCCATCCACCTGCTCGACATGCTCGAGAGCCCGTTCGCTCCGCGTAACTTCGAGCTGCCACCCGAAGCCATCGGGGTGCTGTGGCGACATACGCATACGTTCCTCGAAAGATTGGTCGAATCGGGCTACGACGAGTGGCAGAAGATCCCGGTGCTGATCGATTGGAACTCAGGCAACTTTTCCATTCTGCACCAGCCCGATGGTTCATTCCGACTGTTCAGCAGGTGGGACTACGACTGGTTTCGCATCGAGCCGCGCCTGCTCGACTTCTACTTCCTGTCGCGGGTATCGAGCAGCACCGGCGATCGCACCCAGTTCACCTACGGCGCTCACACGCTCATCGAACCAAGCTTCATCGAGCTCATCAGCGCCTACCGCGATGTGTTTCCCCTCAGCGAAGAAGAGATCGCCTTCCTGCCAGAGGTGTACCGGTTCTTCATCCTCAACTACGTCGTTCGCCAAGGCGCACGCTTCTTTCGCCCCGATCTGTGCGGTCGCTTCCGACGCGACGCGGTGCGTACCTACCTGCCGGCGCTCGACACGTTCGACATCAGCGCGTTGCTGAAGAATGGCTGACATGTTCGACGTGTGTGTGGTGGGCAGCATCAACCTCGATCTCGTCGCTACCACCGACCGATTGCCCGGCGCCGGCGAAACTGTGACAGGCCACGACTTCGCCGAGTACCCCGGCGGAAAGGGCCTGAATCAGGCCGTCGCTGCAGCGCGCGCAGGGGCGCGGGTCGCGTTCGTCGGCGCAGTCGGAACCGATGGTGCCGCACAACTGCTGCTCGATGTGATGCGCTCCGAACAGATCGACATCGACAACGTGGTGAGAGTGCAAGAGCCCACCGGTCGCGCCCTGATCGGTGTCGCCAGCAGCGGCGAGAACTCGATCATCGTCGTGCACGGCGCCAACGACCAGGCTCGCGTCGACGTCCTTCCGCCATGCCGCGTGGTGTTGGCGCAGTTAGAGGTCCCGCAGGGCACCGTGCTGGCGGCGCTCCAGGGCGCTCGATCCTCGGGAGCCGTCACGGTGCTGAACCCCGCACCTGCCCGCGCTCTCGATGAACGCTTGCTCGAACTGTGCGACGTGGTCGTGCCCAACGAACACGAGGTCGAACTGCTGGGCGGCGTGGGACACCTACTCGCGCTGGGTGCGCGAGCAGTCGTGGTCACGCAGGGAGCAGCCGGAGCCACGTTGCATTCGGTCGACGGCTCTCATCACTTCCATTCGTTCGAGGTCACGGCAGTCGATACGACTGGGGCAGGCGATGCGTTCTGCGGCGTACTGGCGGCCCGACTCGCGATGAACGACCCGCTCACTGTCGCCATGCGCTACGCGCTGGCCGCTGGCGCGTTGTCCACAACATCGGCGGGGGCCGTACCCTCGATGCCCACGCTCGCCGACATCGAGCGGCTGGTCACCACCGCAGGGTAAGCGCCGTCCATCCGTCGCGCTGTTCCTCGCCGACGAGTTGCATCGGCGCCAACGCCGCGCGCACATGGGCGTGGTTGTCGACGAGCAGACCACTCACGATCAAGACCCCACCCGGCTTGACAACGCGGCGGAGATCATTTCCAAGGTCGATCAACGCCGGCGCAAGGATGTTCGCCACCACGACGTCGTACTGACCGTCGACCTCGGCGAGTGGTGTGGTGGACGCCGTGATGCGCCCACCCACCTCGTTCAGCTCGGCGTTCGCCAACGTGACGGGTGGCGCCGCCGTACTGATGTCGATGGCATCGACACGACCGGCTCCGAAGCGGCAAGCCGCCACCGAGAGCACCCCAGATCCGCAACCCACATCGAGCACGGTGGCACCGGGAAACATTGCCGTGCGCAGGGCGCGCAGCGAGAGCACCGTAGTGGGGTGATCGCCCAGGCCGAAGGTTGCGCCCGGCTCGATGCGAATGACGGTGACGCCGCGATCGGCGTTGATCGGAACCCACGCAGGCGCGATGACGAGGTCGGACTCGACCCACGTGGCGACCGCATGTTGGCGCCACGAGTCGGCGACCGTCTCGTCGACGTTTGCGAGGTGCCATCTCCATCGCTTGGGAAAGCCTTCCGCGGCGTGGGTGACCGAGTCGACGTCGTTACCTAACGACGTCCACAACTCGACGAGGTGGTCGGCGGTGCCCGAGTCGGGCTCGCGTTCCTCGACTGCGAGCACCCCGAGGCTCCAGAGCATGTCGGACGCCAGTTCGGCTTCTCCGGCCGGCACGGTGACAACGAGCGCAAGCATCAGCCGATCCTGCGCATCTCTGCTCGGTAGCGCTGGGTCTTGTGGAGATACGCCTCGACACCGCGGGTGATGTCGTCGGCTCGCGCACGACCGGCCTTGATGGTGGCAGGCGTACCGACCGCGAGCGCCCCAGGGGGCACCTCGGTGTCGTTCAACACCACCGCATTCGCGGCCACGATGGCGCCTGAGCGCACCACGACTCGATGCAACACGATGGACCCGACACCAATGAGGCAGCCGGATTCGATGGTGCAACCTTCGAGATGAACCATGTGCCCGACCACACAGTCGTCACCGACCTCGGTGCCGTGCTCGGGTGTGGTGTGCAGCACGCAGTTGTCCTGAATGCTGGTGCGCGCACCGACCTTGATGTATCCCTCGTCGCCGCGCAGCACCGCGCCCGGCCAGATCGAGCTTCGCTCGCCGATGGTGACTGACCCGATGACGACTGCGTCGGGGTGGACGAACGCGTCGGGATGGATGTCGGGGACTTGGTCGCCGAGCGCATAGATGGGCACGTGACTACCGTATCCACCGAGGCGTGGCGAGAGCACCCTGCGCGCGATTCCGGTGGAGCGAACGCGGCGATAGCCGATACCGTTGCGGCCTATGTCCCGCAGGATCGAGATCGAGCTCACGAGCGCGCGCCCAGACGGCACGTGGACGTGGAGAGCAGCAGGCGCACGCGAGCCGAAAGGTGTGCTCGACGGAGCACTGGTTCCGAACGGTGGCGCTGTCGGGTCTGTGTTCAAAGCTGACGCCGAGTACGAGGTAGATGGCATCACCATTCTGGCGATGAGCGGCAACAAACAGAAGGCGGCACCCAGCGGGCTGCTCGAGATCTTGCCAGCCAACACACCGTTCGAGGGTGTCACCCAGCAACTCGCTCGACGCGAACGAAGTGATCGCGGAGAGCGCGGAGAGCGCGGTGATCGCGGAGAGCGCGGCGACCCGCGTCGCGAGCGGGGACCGCGTCGCCCCGAGTCAGAAGGTGGCCCCGGGTCGCGAGGCCCACGTCCGGCAGGTCCCGGTGGCGGTCAGCCCGCAGGCGAGCGCGTGCAACGTGGTGCTCGTCCCGAGCGGCGCCAACGACCCAACTTCAACCCTCCTCCCGAACTGCCTCAGCGTCCCAAGGCCAAGCGCCTGCGCCCGGGCAAGCTCCATCGCAACGCGGTGCTCGCCGATCTACCCGAAGCACAGCGTGCCGTCGCCGAACGTGCCCTCCAGGGAGGCATCCAGGCCGTTCGCCAGGCAGTCGCCGAGCAGAACGTCCGCCTCAAGGCCGAAGGCGCCGAAGAGATTCCCGCTGCCGGACTGGTCGCCATGGCCGAACAGCTTCTCCCTCGCCTCCGTGTGGCCGAGTGGCTCGACCGCGCCGATGCAGCGCTTGCCGATCTCGACGAACTCGACCTACGTGATCTGCGAAGCGTCGTGGCAGCGGGCGAGGATCCCGTAGTGGTTCGCGACGAGACCGCCCGCGGCCTATCAGCTCAGCTCAAAGATGCCCTGGCCACGAGGCAGGAGAAGGAAATCGCGTTGTGGCAAGACGACATCGACGCCGCGGTCACCGTCGGTCGTGTCGTTCGCGCCCTCAAGTTGTCGTCACAGCCGCCAAAAGCAGGCGTACTCTTCCCCAACGAACTGGCAGCTCGCCTTGCGAACGCCACCAACGAGAACCTGACCGCCGACGCGCTCCCCGACCGCTGGGTCGCCGTGCTCGAGGCTGCCGCCTTCTCACCGATTCGGTCATTGGTGCAGCCGCCAAAGCGACCCAACCAAGACAGCGACGAGCTCACAGCTACTGTGAAGCGAGTTGCCAGCTTGCTGCCTCAGGTTGCGGCGTTGTTCGGTATCGACGCACCCAAGTCGGGCCACGCACCCAAGCCGCTGCGACCCACACGACCGGGCAATCCCAAGCGCACCGGCCCGAAGCCAATCCCTGCTCCGCCCGCCGCCGAGTCAGTCGTGGAAGCGCCAGCCGAGACACCCGTCGAGGCGCCAGTTGAAGCGCCCGCCGAGACACCATCCGAAGCGGTGCTCGAGACACCGGCCGATCCGATCGTAGAAGCAGCGGTCGAGACACCAGCCGAACCGGCAGCCGAGTCCACCGACTCGGTCTAGGTCCCAACTGGGCGGCGCCTGTGACACCAACCGTCACGGACGCCGCCCAGAAACCCGAAGGCGGATGTCAGCCATGGCTCCTCACGGGTGGGTTTGCTCGCACTGGTTCGCTGGGCGCTCGGGTAGGCCTCTACAGTCGGAACAATGTCCGACATTGTTCAGTACGAGGTGCAGGGTCGCATTGCGCTCATCACCCTCAACCGCCCCGAAGCCCGCAACGCCGTGAACGGCGACGTCGCCAACGCGCTCGAGGCCGCCATCGACCAACTCGAAGGCGACCCAGAGGTGTGGGTCGGTGTGCTGCGCGCCAACACCGAGGGCCAGCAACGGCCCGTGTTCTGCGCTGGCGCCGATCTCAAGGCGATCAGCTCGGGCGCCGGCGGGTCGCTGGGCACCAAGCGCGGCGGCTTCGCCGGATTCGCCTATCGCGAACGCACCAAGCCAGTCATCGTCGCTGTCGATGGCCTGGCCACCGCCGGCGGTTGTGAGATCGTCCTCGCCGCCGACATCGTCGTTGCGACAACACAGTCGTCATTCGGACTGGCCGAGGTAAAGCGCAACCTCGTGGCCGGGGCCGGTGGATTGTTCAGGCTCCCCCAGGCAATCGGCCGCTCTGCTGCCCTCGAAGTGATCCTCACGGGCGAGCCGCTCAGTGCCGAGCGGGCTTACAGCCTTGGGCTGGTGAACCGCTTGGTCGAACCGGGTCAGGCTGTCGAAGAAGCACTCGCACTCGCCACCAAGATCTGCGAGGCAGCCCCGCTCGCGGTGTGGGCCAGCCGCCGCGTGGTGCTCGCCGCCGCATACGAGAGCGACGAGACACTCAAGCGCATGACGAACGAGGCGTTCGCCGAGGTCACAGCTTCGGAAGACACCACCGAGGGGCTCACCGCGTTCATCGAGAAGCGACCGCCCGTATGGAAGGGCCGCTAGAGCGGTTTCGAGACCGTGAGCTTGCGAGCCGTGATGCCAGCTCGCTCATAGAGGTTCTTCGTGTCACGGTCACCCGGTAGCGCAGTACCTTCGAGTACAGAACAGCCGCTTGCCCTCGCTCGATCGAGAGCGAGGCCGAGCAACGCGTCACCCAGCCCGAGTTCGCGCGCTCCGGGATGCACGTAGACCTGGCGCACCACTGCAGTGCCATTGCGCATCGCAAGTTCTAGGTATCCGAACACGATGTCATCGAGTGTGCCCACCAACACCGCACGATCGCTGCGGGCGAGCAGCGCGACCCAATCGCCCACCGCCGGTTGCTCGGCTAGGAACTGAGGCCCACCCCGCTGGCCCACAAGTGCCGCTCGGGCCTCGGCTTCGAGGAGATGCACGTCGCCGCAGTCGTCGATGCTCGCAGAACGTACAGACTCGTGCATCAGGAGCCGAGCAACTGATCGACCTTGGAGAGCACGGTGCGACGCCCCCGATGCGCTGTCTCGAATGCACGCACCAGGTGCAACTCGCCGTGCGGCAAATGGGCGAGCCGCTGCACGATTTGCGCAGCAGGAAGCCCCGAGTACCCCTCGAAGGGCTCAGGTGGGTGCTGCGCCAGCGGCTGGTCGGTTAGTTCGATCGGGGCTGTGGCCATCGCAACTACGTCGCGCTGAGTTCGCTTGGCGAGTTCCTGTTTGCCGTATGCGACCGACATCTGCCCGACCCAGCGTGCCACCTGCACCCGCTGAACTGCCTTCTGTCGGGTCTGCCCAACCAACGGCGGCAACTCAGCCCGTAACGAACTGAGCACGCCGAGCGGAAGATAGAGCGCCACGTCGAGCCACTGCTCGAGGAGTGGACGCGGCTCGGCCATCGTGAGCTCAGCTAAACAGCGGGCAGTCGTCGTCGCCGATCGGGCAGCCCGGGGCGCTCTGGCGCACGAGGAGGAAGCACGTCGAGCACAGTTGCTCGTCGGCGCGCTTGGGCTGCAACCGATCGCCGGGGTCGCCCTTCTCTTCGGGCTCGTCTTCGTCGTCGTCGTTGGCATCGTCTTCGACGGTGACCATGCGGTCTTTGAGAATAGTGTCGAGATCGGCTTCGACGTCGTCGGGGGCGATGATGTCGTCGTCATCGTCATCGTCGTCGTCATCGGTCTTGACCGACTTACGGACCGGGCCGTCCTTGGCCGAGGCTTCGTCGTCGTCATCTTCGTCCTCCTCGAAGGACTCGTCGTCGGTCTCGAAGTCGTCGTCATCTTCGTCGACAGCCAGGTCGGCCTCGTCGAGCTCTTCCTCATCGACTTCAGTGGGTTCGTCGTCGGTCTCGAACTCGTCTTCGGTCTCCACGAGGTTCTCGTCGTCGTCTTTGGGCATCATCAATCCTTCGTCGTCGTAAGCCTGCGCGCGGCGGGATACTACGGCCGCGACCCCACGTCCCTACCGAACGAGGCTGTGACAACCGTCACGGTGCGGCTTTCTAGCAGGTTTTATGACGACCCGCGACGAGCCTCGGCACGCCGCTCGGCTTCGAGCCGCTCGAGTTCGGGAGCGTCGAAGGTGATGTGCGTCATGGCGTCGGCAACTGCGCGGTGGCCGGCCTGCTCGGCGATGAGACGATGCATCTCGATAGCAATACGACGGTACGCGGGGTGCCCCTGCGGCGACGAGCGCAACTCGAGCAGGTGAATGGCCTCGCGCGCGTTGAACTGCATGGTGTAACGCATGCGGTATGCCATCGAGACCGCATACGAGGCCTGCTCTGGGAACTCATCTTTGAGTACGTCGTAGAGCGCCGCAGAGCGGGCCATGGCGTCGTCGAACACATCGGCCATGCCCGCTTCTTCGACGAGTTCGGGGCGCACAAACCCATGGTTGGGTGTGAGCGCCTGCCACTCGATGGTGAGCATGCGGTGGCGCTGAAGGTCGCGAAACGCGCCGTAGTCGCTGAGCACATCGAACCGGTAGTCGACCCGCTCGAAGGCCCGGCCCGGCTTGTGACGACGATTCTCGCGCTCGCCGACGTAGGCGCGAATGAGTGCGAGCCGCTCGGTCTGACCGAGTCGGCGCACTCGCTCGACCAGTTGGGTCTCGGGCAGGTTGGCGTGCGGGTAGCAGATAGCCGCAAGCAGCTTGTCTTCCGCGTCGGGGTCGAAATCGACCAACTGCACGCTGGGCACCTGCTCGACCGGGGTGTCGCCGAACAGCGATGACACGAGCTCGGCAGTGCGTTCGCGGGTGGAGGCGAGATACTGCGAGGCCCGACCGCCACGATCGGGCAGGTCGACGCGCCGCAAGAAGCTGGGGATGACCTTTCGGAGCTCGGTGAGCATGAGCTCGGCGTAGTCGCGTGCCTCGGGAAGTGCGTGCGAACGCATGCGCAACAACAACATCTCGAACGCCTGGCCACTGCCGTAGATGCCCACATTCGACAACGAAGCTGCCGGTAGCACGCCGCGTACTGCATCGAGCGCCTTGGCACGGGTTGCCTGCCTGAAGACAAAATCGCTGTCGTCAGGACCGCGCTTCACTGTGGCCCGCACGTGGTCGGTGACCTTGGTGAGCAACAGGCTGTAGGCATCGAACATGCGGTCCATGTCGCCCACGTACCTGGTACCGAAGCGACTGTTGAGCACCGCTGGGTCACGGTAGAAGCGATACCTGCCCCCGAGGCGCGAGTCGTACCCGATGTAGCGGGTGCTCTGCTCGAGGTAGCTCATGATGCGGCCCCACTCGAGCACTTTGGTGAGGATGTTCGACGACTGCTCGCATGCCAGGTGCACACCACCGAGCTGCGCTACCGAGTCGTCGCCGTACTCGAAGAACACCTTCTCGTACAGTTGCTCGGCGCGGGCCAACCCCACAGTGGCGTCGACAGTGATGTC
>JAYTNH010000200.1:0-4017 GCA_043748395.1 Ilumatobacteraceae bacterium
GCATCGCCGCCGCAATCACGGTGTATGCCAAGCACAAGGCGAAGCCCTTCGAGCCCCAACTGCTCGAGCAAGGGTGGCGCTACGACCAGACCGTCAGCGCGTTCATGGGTGGCCCCGGCCGAGCCGCCTTCGATGGTGTGGCATGGTTCGACGCCAAGGTGATCGATGGCGCCGTCGACGGTACCGCAGGCCTGGTGCGCGGCGCCGGTGGCCAGATTCGTAAGGCCCAAACGGGCAACATCCGCAACTACGCAGCAATTGTCAGCGTCGGTGTGGTGCTACTGCTCTCGTGGTTCGTCATCGTCCGGGGGATCCTCTGATGCACTTCCCCGTACTCACCGTGCTGGTGCTCACGCCGGCGCTCGGCGCGCTGGCGGTTGCCTTGCTGTCGAACCGACGTCCCGAGTGGGTCAAGATCGTCGCGCTGCTCAGCAGCGTGTTCACCGGAGCCATCTCGGTGTGGCTGCTGGCCTCGTTCGACAAGGCCGACGCCGGATTCCAGTTCGCCAGCCAACACATGTGGATCGAGGCGTGGGGCATCTCGTGGCACCTCGGCATCGACGGCATCTCGCTGTTCATGGTGGTGCTCACCGGGGTGCTGTTCCCGCTGGTGATCGTCGGCACCGATCCGCACCACGATCGCAAGCGGTACCTGTCGTGGATGCTGCTGCTCGAGGCCGGTGTGATGGGCAGCTTCATCAGCCTCGACCTGTTTCTTTTCTTCGTGTTCTTCGAGATCGTGCTCGTACCGATGTACTTCCTCATTGGTGGGTGGGGCTACGACAACCGGGTGTACGCGGCCACCAAGTTCTTCTTGTTCACCATGGTGGGCTCGGCGTTCATGTTGGTGGGCATCGTCGCCACGGCGTTCATCGCCAAAAACGACCCGGCGGTCGGTCGGGTCACGTTCGACCTGCTCGAACTCGCCAAGGCCGATTGGGCGGTGGGCACGGGTCGTTGGCTGTTCTTCGCGTTCGCCGTCGCCTTCGCGGTGAAGGTGCCGCTGTTCCCGCTGCACACCTGGCTGCCCGACGCGCACACGCAGGCACCCACGGGTGGCTCGGTCATCCTTGCCGGCGTGTTGCTCAAGCTCGGTACATACGGCCTGCTGCGCTTCTGCGTGTTCTTGTTCCCCGAAGCGGCAGTGTGGGCACGGCCACTGTTTCTCACGTTGGCGGTCATCGGCATCATCTACGGTGCCATCGCCGCCACCATGCAGACCGACCTCAAGCGTCTGGTCGCGTACTCGTCGGTTGCGCACTTGGGCTTCATCGTGCTCGGCACGTTCGCCATCACCGCTCAGGCCATCACCGGCAGCGTCATGCAAATGGTGAACCACGGGCTCTCCACGGGCGCCCTGTTCTTGCTGGTCGGCATGATCTACGAGCGGCGCCACACCCGCGAGATCGCCGAGCTGAAGGGCTTGCAGACCGTGGCACCCGTGTTCGCCGCGGCGTTCATGGTGGTCATGTTGTCGAGCGTCGGCGTGCCCGGGCTGAACGGGTTCATCGGCGAGTACCTCATCCTCACCGGCTCCTTCCTCACCGCGCGGTGGTGGACCGTGGTGGCTGCCACTGGCGTCATCCTCGCCGCGCTCTACCTGTTGTGGGCGTATCAGCGGGTGTTCCACGGTGAGCCCGACGACGACAATCGCACGTTCCCCGAGCTCACATGGAAAGAGGGCATGGTGCTGTTGCCGTTCATCGGCATCATCGTGTTCACCGGCGTGTTCCCCAAACCCATGCTCGACCGCATCGAGCCGAGCGTGAAGGCACTCATCGCGCACGTCGAGGACAAGACCGACTTCGTCGATCCGCAACCTGTTGCGCCTCTGGTCGAGCACGATGCAGCTGAAGAGGGTGAGGGCTGATGGGCGCCGTGTTCGCCGCCGGCGACACGTTGGCCGGACCCTCGATCGACTGGTGGGCGCTCAGCCCGCTGCTCGTACTTCTCGGTGGCGCGCTGGTGCTGCTGCTTGCCGGATCACTCGTCCCGCGTTGGCCGGCTGGGCTGTACGCGGCTGTTACTGCACTCACCGCGGCCGGCGCAATCGGGCTCAGCTTCGCGCTGTGGGACGACATCACCGACGCTCGCCCCACCACGTTGGTCGGTGACGCACTGTCGTTCGACGTGTTCTCGATGTGGATCACCATCACCATCTGCGTTGCAGTGCTGCTCGCTGCGTTGGTGACCGACAGCTACCTGCGTCGCGAGGGCCTCGACGGGCCCGAGCTGTACGCGTTGTACTTGTTGGCAGCCGTCGGCGGTGTCGTGATGGGCGCGGCCAACGACCTGATCGTGTTGTTCCTCGGCCTCGAGATCTTGTCGATCGCGCTGTACGTCATGGCTGCCAGCCATCGTCGACGCATCGAGAGCCAGGAAGCCGGCATGAAGTACTTCGTGCTGGGCGGGTTCTCGTCGGCGTTCTTCCTGTATGGCGTCGCCCTCATCTACGGCGGCTCGGGCAGCACCAACTTCACCAAGATCGTTGCCTCGTTCAACGAGTTCGTCCCCGTCGAACGCAACGACGCCTTGGTGCTCGCCGGGGTGGCCTTGCTGATGGTCGGCCTCGGCTTCAAGGTGGCGGCGGTGCCGTTCCACGTGTGGACTCCCGACGTCTACGAAGGTTCGCCCACACCGGTCACGGCGTTCATGGCCTCGGCTGGCAAGGCGGCCGCGTTCGCAGCCATGGTGCGAGTGCTCATCTATGCACTGCCGCACTGGCGCAACGACTACCGGCCGGTTCTGTGGGTGCTGGCAGCCATCACGCTGGTGGTCGGCTCGGTCATGGCTGTGGTGCAGACCAACGTCAAGCGCATGTTGGCGTTCTCGTCCATCAGCCACGCCGGTTTCATCTTGGTAGGTGTCGAGGCCGCCGCGCATCGCGCCGGCCAGACCGATGTCGGCAATGGCGTGCAGTCGGTGTTGCTGTACCTGCTGGTGTACGCAGTGCTGGTGGTTGGCACGTTCGCGGTGGTCACGGTGGTGAGTCGTACGGGCGATGGTGCCACCGATCTCGGCGCGTTCCGTGGTCTCGGCACGTCCAACCCAGTACTTGCGCTGGCGCTCACGGTGCTACTGCTCGCGCAAGCGGGTGTGCCGCTCACCAGTGGTTTCATCGCCAAGTTCGGTGTCATCCGCGCTGCTGCCGACGAGCGCAGTTACGCGATCGCAATCATCGCCATGGTGTCGGCGGTCATCGCCGCCTACCTGTACCTGCGCATCATGATCAGCATGTGGATCGCCGACCCCGAGGCCGGCGACGATGCTCGTGAGACGGTGCGGGTGTCGTGGTCGAGCCGCATGGCGATCGGGCTCGCTGTCGGCTTCACCCTGCTGGTCGGCTTCTTCCCCGGCTGGCTCATCGACGCCGCCACCGCCGCCGCCGCCCGCCGCTAGCGCCCCGACCGAACTGCTATCATTGATAGCAGTTCGGCTCAGGAGGTATCAACATGGCTCAACTGATTGTGCGAAACGTCGATGACGATCTCGTGCGGAGCTTGAAGCGTCGCGCCGCCGAACATGGTCGTTCGGCCGAGGAGGAGCACCGCCAGTTGCTCCGGGAAGTGCTGCGCCGAGGGGGCCTCCTTGATCGCCTGTTGGCGATGCCCGAAGTTGGAACTGAGGAGGACTTCGAGCGGCCCCGCGAGTTGCCGCGCGTCGTGAGTCTGTGATCGGCTACCTGCTGGACACGAACGTCGTGTCTGAACTTCGGAAGCATGAACGCGGCGATGAAAGACTTCGCGATTGGTTCTCGCGCCACCAGGATGACGAGTTCTGGCTGTCCGTGCTCGTTGTCGGCGAGTTGTTGCGGGGCGTCGAGCTCATTTCTCGCCGCGATGCCGCTGCCGCCCAGGCATTGAGGACGTGGCTCGACTCGATCATCGATGACTTCGCTGATCATGTTCTACCCGTCACAATGGCGATCAGTTCGCGCTGGGCTGGTCTCTCCGTGCCGGATCCTGTCCCCGTGATCGATGGGCTGCTCGCAGCAACGGCGATCGAGCACGGCCTGAC
>JAYTNH010000201.1:0-6540 GCA_043748395.1 Ilumatobacteraceae bacterium
GCCGGTGCCAGCACGCTGGTGCGGGTCAAGGTTCGCGCCAACCGGTTGCAGTGGGAGCGTCGCGCCCGCACCATCGCGTTCCGCATCGATGCCGACCAGCAGGGCAGCCCCACTGTTTCGACGCAGGGCACATTGGTGCAGGCATCCATGGTGCCCGAGCGCCTACTGGGCCGCGCGGTGGCCACATTTGGTGCGCTCGCACTGCTGGCGGGTGCCTGGTTGGCTGTGGTGAAGCCAGCCATCGACGATGCCGCCGAACAGGCGGTGATCGACCGCACACCGACCACCACCACGGTTGCCACCGATGGTGGGGTCGCACCCACTGGGTCCACCGTTCAGCAAGGCCCGAGCGAGACCACCGTGGCCGTAACGACTCCCCCCGACGCTGGTCGCCCGTTTGCGGGCCGACTGCTGGCGAACGTCGCCCCCGGTCAGACCGGCAGCGAATCCATCACGGTTCCCTCCGGCCAACGTCTCCAGGTGACCGACATCATCCTGCAGAACCCCAGCACCGACACTGGCACCGCCACCCTGCGACGCGGCTCCGAGGTGCTGTTCACGTGGCGTCTCGACTTCGTACTCAACGACGATGCAAAGGCATTTGTCACGCCCATCGAGGTCGCTGGCGGCGAGCAGCTCACCTTCGAGGTCACGTGCACCGCATCGGGCGATGCGACGCTCGGGGTGTGCTCTCCCGCGTTGCAAACGCTGGGCTTGCTCGTCAGCGACTGAGCGCCTGAGCGCCTGAGTGACTGGGCGACTGAGTGACTGGCCTAGTTGCCGGGCCAGGCAGCCGAACCGGGACTCGGTGCATCGAGGCGGCGAACCAGCGTGACTGCCACCGACGCACTGACGCCGTTGGTGCTCTGTGCCACCAATGTGCGATGGCCGGCGCGCTCGGCCGGCCCGACGGCGATGAGCGCGAGGAACTCTCCGTTGGCATCGGTCGTGACCGACTGGCGTCTTCCGGCGCCATCGGCCCACGTCACCGTGATGGGTGAGTTGGGAGCGAACCCAGCACCGCCGACGCCCATGCGCGTACCCATCACCACGGTGTCGGAGGTAGTGACGATCGAGGCGCGGTACGAACCCTGGCCGCTGAGCAGCATGGTGGTGTACTCGCCGTCGGCGTTGGCCACCACCACACTGGCTGTGCGACGGCCGGCCTCGGTGGGCGTGAACGCCACGTTGATGACGCACGCCTGACCGATCGCGAGCACCCTGCCACGACAGTTCGAATCGGTGACGACGAAGTCACGCGGGTTGGCACCCTGCACGTCGAAGTCGGCGATGGTAGTGGGGCCGAAACCGACGTTGAAGACCTGAAACTCGGTGGCCTCGCCGATCTCGCCGATGAACAACGGTGCAAGATCGGCACCCGCAGGTGACGGCGCCAACACAGCGCCACCACCAGCGCCACGCAGCTTGGCGTCGACGGTTGCCCCCGCAAAGCCCGACTCGGCAACGGTGAGCGTGCCCTCGACGGGACCAAGGCGGCTGGGCGTGAGCATGACGTTGACGGTGCATGCCCCGCCCGGCGGCACGGGGAAACCGAGTTCGCAAGTTCCGCCGGTGATGACGAAATCGGGGTTGCTCGACTCGACCACGTCGGGACTGAACGACGACGGCCCACTGTTGATCACCGATACGAACCACTCGGCACCAGGGAAACCGATACCACCGCTGCCCACGTCGAGGTCGCTCAACGACAGCGACGGCATGAGGGCGAGAGCGACGACCTGACGACCGGCATGGGCATTGGCGATGCCGAATGCAGCCGGCGTCAGTGTGTCGAAAACGACCACTCGACCACTCGCCGAGATGTGGGCATTGCCGTTGGAGGCTGGTGCGGCGTCGATGCCGTTGGCGGCAACGCTGACCCTGCGCAGGGTGCCGCGATCGACGTCGGCCACGACGACCTCGCCGTCACCCGTTCCGCCTCCCCCTGAGGGCCGGCTGACGAACAGGTTGGTGGCACGCGTGAGGTACAGCACCTCGGAGCCATCGGCAGTGATCGCCGGCGCCCACGCACCCGTATCGGCAGCGACGATCGGCGCGTCGGCGGCACCCGGCTGCCGACTCACCAGTGTGTGGGAAGCATCGATGCGGTCGAAGCGATACACCTGCGTGGGGCATTGCGTGACGCAGGCCGGCAACGAGGCAGCGGCAACGAGGTTGGTCGACGACGACGCGAACACCACGAACCGTCCATCGGCCGACAAGGCGGCCGAGGAGGCGCCGCCGTTAGCGGGCTCGGTGCCCTGCGAAACCCGCAGCACTGCGGTGGCAGGATCGGTGTTCGTGCGATCCCACACGTACACCTGCGACGTGGCGAAGTCGCCAGGTTGCGGGCCTACGGACCAGGCGCGATCGAGCGTGTCGGACTCGGCATCGGAGGTGAAGGCAATGAGCTGTCCGTCATCGGACAGGGCGGGCTCGCGAAGACCCCGGTAGCGGAACGTGTTGTCGGGCGCGGTCGGTGGCGTTCCGGCGACGGGACGCGAGCGGCCGGGCTGGCCCATCGGCACCGTGAGGTCGACCACGACGATGCTGCTCAGGTCGGGCGCTGCAGCGCTGAACTTGGTCACGTATGCAACCACCGACCCCGTGCCCGACACGGCTGGAGCACTGTCGGGGCTGGCGCTATCGCTGGCGGCCGATTCGAGGCCGGCCCCAGACGTTGCCGACACGAGCTCCCATGAACCGTCGCCGAAGCAGTGCGGGAGCACCAACCGGTAGACGTCCCAGCGACTGCCCAGATCGTCGTCGCGGAACAGGTCGTAGGCCAGTTGGGTGACCACAACGACTGCACAGCCATCGGCGCTGATGACCGGATGAACGCTGTCTCCGACGCGCCCGGAGAGCACCGGTTTGGTGAGCTCGGTGACTGATCCGTTCGAGCGATCGTCAAGCCACACGGTGCTGGCACGATCGTCGTCGGTGGCCGGTGCGCCGGTGAACACGACGAACCGTCCGTCGCCAGACACCGACGGGTCGGTGGTGGCCCCTGCAGCGGCAACATCGGCGACGGGCTGATCGGGTGCCGATGGAGCGCGACGACCTGCGGCCACTTGGCCCAAGGAGAGCCCGACTACTACGGCCGTGAGGCCGAGAGCAGCGAGCCAATGTCGCGCGCGGTTACGAATCGTCATGTCAGCCTGAGTTGCACCCTGAGCCTTGGTCATGTGTCGCCTGCTACCTGCAGGTTGTCGCCAGCATGCTACTCGTGCTGCAGCCAGGTCTCCAGCGCAGCAACCATGCCGTCAAGAGAGTGATCGGCAGCCACCACTGTCACCTTGAGGCCCGCCCTCGTCGCCGCCGCCGCCGTCTCCGGTCCGATTGCGACCACCACTGGCGGCGACGAGTCGCCGAACACCTGCACCCAACCCCGAGCCGCGGAACCGCTGGCGAACAGAACGGCATCGGCGGCCAAGGCTGCGAGCTGCTGGGCGGCGCTGGGCACCACTGTCACCGAACGGTACGCGGGCACCGCGACCACGGTGTATCCCTTGGCCACGAGGCCAGTGACCAGCGTGGGTTGGGCATCGACGGCTTGCACGACGAGCACGGTGGCGCCGTTGTCGCCGGTGACCGATGCGAACTCGGCGAGCAGGCCTGCGGCGCTCTGCCGCGACGCGACGAGATCGGCGTGGCCCAGTTCGTGTGCGGTCGAGGCACCCACTGCGGCGATCCGCGGCACCCGGTGACCGCGCGGACGCGTGACGCCAGCGCGCACGCCCCGGCGGGCGCCGTTGGGAGACGTGAACACGATCCAGTCGAACCACGCCGACGACGCTGCTACCAACAGCTCGTGAGCGCCGGGTTCGTCGACGATCTCGACCAGCGGCATCAGCACCGGCCGCGCCCCGCGCAATTCGAGGAGCGCCGCCAAACCGTCGGCCTGGTCGGACGCTCGAGTCACCACCACGCGGCGGTTGGCCAACGAAGTCACGTCGCCCCGAGCTGCTCCCGCATGTGGCGCGCCAGTTGAGCCGCTTGCCTCGCTGCATCGGCGATGTCGTCGGCCAACAACGCACTCGCGGTGACATGTCGAGCGGTATCGGGGTCGGCGAGAAAGCCCGTGAGCAGCCGGCCGCTGGCGAACGCCCCGACCGGAAGCGAACACCCGGTGCCCAGCTCGGCGAGGAACGCCCGCTCGGAAACCACCGCATGCCGTGTTGGCTGATGGTCGATCGCCTCGAGCAGTTGGGCCGTGCGGTGGTCGTCGGTGCGGCACTCGATCGCCACGCATCCTTGACCGGGCGATGGCACGAACACTTCGGTGGGCAGCGCCTCGGCGATGCGTTCGGTGAGCTGCAAGATCTCGAGCGCGGCAATGGCCATGACGATGGCGCCACCGCTCGGGATGCGCGACAGCCGGGTGCCGATGTTGCCGCGCAGCTCGACGAACTGCAGATCGGGGCGCACCACCGCCAACTGGGCGCGGCGTCGCACCGATCCGGTGGCCACCGTGGCCCCTTCGTCCAACTCGTCGAGCGTGGCGCCGACGAGGGCATCGCGAGGGTTGCGGCGGGTACAGAACGCGTTGATCGCCAAGCCATCGGCTTGCGTAGACGGAAGATCCTTGGCAGAGTGCGCGGCGATGTCGGCCAATCCGTCGAGCACCGCGCGTTGCACCTCTTTCACGAACACGCCTTGACCGCCGATGGTGTGCAGCGGAACGTCGGCGCGCTGGTCGCCGAGCGTCTCGACGAACACCAACCGAACGGTGAGACCGGGGTGCGCCGCAACAAGTTGGTCGGCGACCGCTTGCGCCTGAGCCGTGGCCTGTGGGCTCGAGCGCGTCGCCAAACGCAGCACGCCGACACGCAGCACAGAAGTGGGAGCGGGTGCCACGGCTCAGCCGAGGTCGAACAGGTCGCGCATTGCCGCGGCGTTGCGTTCGCCCTGCGGTGTGCCGGCGTCGTCTTTCAGCTTCACCGAAGGCTGGTGCAACAACTTGGCCACAATGCCCTTGGTAACCGCCTCGACAGCCGCCAGTTGGGTGGCGTCGAGCGACGCCAATCGGCCGGCATAACGCTGCAGCTCGCCATGGCGAACCGCCTCGGCCGTGTCGCGCAGCTGCGCGACCAGTGGTGCGGCCTGCCGAGCCGTTGACTCCATCGCGAACCGCTCGACTTCTTCGCCCACGATGATGCGGACGCGCTCGGCCTCGGCGTGGCGCAACTGCTTGCCGCGGTCGGCCCAGTCGCGTAGGTCGTCGAGGTTGAGCAACGTGACGTTGGCGACGTCGGTGACCTCGGGAGCAACGTCGCGGGGCACCGCAATGTCGACCACGAGCAGCGGGGTGGTGATGTCGGCTCGCGCAGCAGCCACCATGTTGCGATCGACGACAACGGCGCCGGCACCAGTGCAGGTGAGCAACACGTCGGCAGTTGCAAGCACCGTGGCGAGCTCACCGAAGGGCACCACAGCCCCACCCACCCGCTGGGCCAATTGCATGGCACGATCTTCGGTGCGGTTGGTGACGGTGATGTCGGTGGCGCCGGCGTCGACCAGCGCGACAGCAATGCCTTCGCCCATGTCGCCAGCACCTACGACCAACACCCGCCGACCGGCCAGGGTGCCCAGTCGTTCAGTGGCCATCTCGACTGCGGCATAGCTGACCGACGCCGTGGCACGGCTGATACCGGTCTCGGTGCGCGCCCGCTTGCCGGTCTCGACGGCATGACGGAACAACAAGTTGAGCGTGGCCTTGGCGCCGCCCTCGGCCTGCGCCTGTTCCCATGCCACCTTCACCTGACCGAGAATCTCGGTCTCGCCGAGCACGGCAGAATCGAGGCCGGACGCGACCTCGAACAGGTGGGCCACCGCAGCGTCGTCGTGCTGGCTGTAGAGATGCGGGTGCAGTTGCTCGGCGTCGATGGACGCCAACTCGCAGAAGAAGTCGCGAATGTCGGCGTAGGCGCCATGAAAGCGTTCGGCCACCGCGTACACCTCGGTGCGGTTGCAGGTGCTGAGCACCACCGCTTCGCGAATGTTGGCGCGACTGACCAGACCCGTGATGGCCTTTGCAAGCGCGTCGGGCTGCACAGCCACACGTTCGAGCAGAGCCAGAGGGCCCGTGCGATGGTTGACTCCGATCACCACGATGGACATGCGGTGCCTACCTTACGCGCTCGCCGGTCGCGAGGCGCCAGCAGCGGGTACAGCGTGCAAACCGCTGCCTACTCGCCGCTGCTCGTAGTAGCTCAGAATCTGCAACTCGACCGCTAGATCGACCTTGCGCACTTCGATGGCCCGCGGCACGCTGAGTACCACCGGGGCAAAGTTGAGAATGCTGGTGACACCAGCGGCAACCAGTCGGTCGGCGGCGTCTTGAGCGGCGACCGCCGGCGTAGCGACGACACCGATGCTCACGTTCTTGGAGCGGACGATCTGGGGAAGTTCGTCGATGTGACGCACGCGTGTGCCACCCAGCACGGTACCCACCTTGGCGTCGTCGATATCGACCACGCCCACTACCGGAAAGCCGCGTGACCCGAAGCCGTCGTAGCCGGCGAGGGCCTGGCCAAGGTT